>USBV01000217.1 GCA_900553055.1 uncultured Phascolarctobacterium sp. | reverse complement strand
CATCAGGCGGTGCCGGTAAGCTGGAGGACTTCTACGAAGTCCTCACTGAGGGTGGCGCGGACGCAGTGCTGGCGGCCTCGGTCTTTCACTACAAAACCTTTACCATTAAGCAGGTGAAGGAATATCTGCGCAGCCGCGGAATCGAGGTTAGATTATAATGGCTTTTGATTTTAGCAAAATAAAGTTTGATGCGCAGGGCCTGGTGCCGGCAGTGGTGCAGGATGTGCAAACCAATGCGGTGGTGATGCTGGCCTATATGAATAAGGAGTCCCTTAAGCTGACGCTGGAGACTGGCTATACCTGGTTTTGGAGTCGCAGCCGTCAGGAGCTGTGGAACAAGGGTGCTACCAGCGGCAATTTGCAAAAGGTCGTGGAAATGTATTATGACTGTGATGGGGATGCGCTTCTTGTCAAGGCGGAGCTTAATGGGCCGGCGTGCCATACGGGGGAGTATTCCTGCTTCCATAACTTAATTTGAAAAACATGTAAAATAGTTACAAATAGCGAGCGTTCTGCGCTACAGCACGCTCGCTTTGATTTTTTTTCGATACAAATTGCACGAATTATAGTATAATAATTCTATATATAGTTTTCTTGAAAAATGCATTTGTAAAGAGAGGTTTTAGTATGGATGAAAGAAATAAACCCATCCCCGAGCTCATCGAAATTGAGCCCATGCAGGACGGGTATCGTTGGGTAGCTATCACGGCGATGCTGCTGGCGATTGGTATTATTCTGCACACTGTTAGTCCGAACGTGGGCGGCGTAACCCCCAACTGGACTATTGCTATGTATTCCATTGTTATCAATTTAACTAGACCGCGCCTCACGCAAGCCATTGGCATTGGCTTTATCGCAGGCTTAACGCTGGTGCCCTCCTCCAAATCGGCCTTCCCCTTGGGCAATGTGGCCAGTGAATTGGCTGGTGCTACCACCTGCTGCATTTTGGTCAAGGCAATGTTTGCCGCAGGCATTGGCGAATGGAAACTGCGCCCCTTTATTACGGGCTTTTTGGCTACCATGGCCAGCGGCGGCCTCTTTACCTTCATTTTGAAGCTGGTTTTGGGCCTGCCCCTGCATGTGTGGATTTTTGCGATGCTGCCCGTTGTGGCCATCGTGGGCCTTTTAAATGGTCTCATTACCTTCTTCCTCTATGCGCCGGTGCGCAAGCTGTTCTATTTTCAGGAGGAGGAAAAATAAATGGAAAGTGTTATTAAGCTAGATAATTTTTACTTTGCCTATAAACGCTCCGATTTGGTGCTTAAGGATATCAATCTTGATATCAAAAAAGGCAGCTTCACTGCTATCACTGGCCCTAGCGGTGCCGGTAAAACCACCTTGTGCAAGGCTATGACAGGCATTGTGCCCTATTACATGGGTGGTCGCTATAGCGGTGATGTGCTGGTGCATGGCGAAAGCACAAAGAATAAGCGTGTATCCGATATTGCTATGCGTGTGGGCTTCATTATGGAGGACTACGAAAGCCAGCTGGTGTCCCTCACTGCGGGCGAGGAAATTGCTTTTGCCCTGTTAAACCACGGCTTTAAGCCGGAGGAAATTGCTTCCGTAAAAGAACTGGGGGGGCGGTTGATTGTAACGCTGAAGACCGATGAAAACGCTGAATGTGCGCAACAGTTGAAAGCTGAACTTGAACAGGAAAATCCTGATAAAAAAGTTAGTGTCGTTTTTGTTAAAGACCGTGTTGAGGCGCCTGCAGCTTCGGATAAATGGCAGATAAAAGGTGTAAAACATATTATCGCCGTGGCGTCTGGCAAAGGCGGCGTCGGCAAGTCGACAACATCTGTTAATCTTGCGCTTGCGCTGGCAAACCTGAATTTGAACGTGGCGCTTTTTGACGCCGACATTTATGGTCCTTCCGTACCGACAATGCTTGGATATGACAAGATGCCGCCTTCGTCATATGACGGAGTAACATTTCAGCCGTTTATGGAATGCGGCATTAAGTCTATGTCTATCGGTAGTATGGTGGCCGGGGATACGGCATTAATCTGGCGCG
>USBV01000216.1 GCA_900553055.1 uncultured Phascolarctobacterium sp. | reverse complement strand
GTTGGGCAGGTCGTAGTTGATCACCAGCGACACCTGCTGCACATCCAGACCACGGCTGAGGCCTTGCGCTCCATGAAGGAGTTCCTTGCTGCCAATGGGGAAATGGCGCCTGCCTTGGCTGAATATGCCAGCAGAATGCAGCAGTTTGCGCGCTTGGAAAAGCAAATCTCCAGTGCCATCGATGAGCACGCCGAGATTAAGGATAATGCTTCTCCCAAGCTGAACGGCTTACGCACTGCTATTCAAATTTCCAAAAATCGCGTGAAGGATAAGCTGGACAGCATCCTGCACGACCCTAATAACCAAAAATATTTTATGGATAATATCGTAACCATGCGTGGTGACCGCTATGTTATCCCGATTAAGCAAGAATATAAAATGAATTTTCCGGGCATCGTCCACGACCAAAGTGGCACCGGTGCCACCCTTTTCATCGAGCCCTTGGCTGTTGTTAATCTCAATAACGATATTAAGCGTTATGTGGCCGAGGAAAAGGAGGAAATGGAGCGCATCCTGCGCCAGCTTACGCAAAACGTGGGGCAGGAGGCAGCAGCGCTTTTAGCAACGCTAGAAATTTTTACTAAAATTGATGTGATTTGCGCTAGAGCATTGTTGGCGCAGGAGCAGCACGCAGTGCGTCCGATGCTGGTGCTCAATGGCAAGGTGGAGATTCATCAGGGGCGTCATCCCTTGCTGAATAAGGATACCGTGGTGCCGTTAGATGTGCAGCTGGGCGAAAAATTCACCATGCTGCTCATTACAGGTCCTAACACAGGCGGTAAGACCGTGGCGTTAAAGGCAGTGGGCTTATTTGCTTTGATGGCGCAAACGGGTATGTTCATCCCGGCCTTGAGCGCTACTCTGCCAGTTTTTAGAGCAGTATATGCGGATATTGGTGATGAGCAGAGCATCGAGCAAAGCCTATCCACCTTCTCCGCCCATATGACTAATTTAATCAGCATTTTGAATGAAGTCAAGGCTGGCGATTTGGTGCTCATCGACGAAATTTGCGCCGGCACTGACCCTAACGAGGGTGCTGCTTTGGCTATGGCCATGCTGGAGCATTTGCATGAGGAAAAGGTGCTGACCATGGTGACCACTCACTACAGCGAGCTAAAAACCTTCGCTTATGGTCACGAGGGGATGGAGAATGCCAGCGTGGAGTTTGACCCTGTCTCGCTGCGGCCCACCTATCGTTTGCTTATGGGCGTGCCCGGCAGCAGTAATGCCTTCAATATCAGTCGTAGACTGGGCTTAGCAGAGGGCATTATCGAGCAAGCGGGCAAGCTGCTAAATCAGGAGCATGTGCACATGGAAAATGTGCTGCAGGAGCTGGATAGCGAGCGCCGCCGTTATGAAAGCGGCAGTGCGGAGATAGAGGCTCTGCGGCGCGAAAGCGAGCAGCTGCGTAATGCACTGGCCTATTCTAAGGCTGAGTTTGAGCGGCGTAAGAATGATATGCTTCGCAAGGCTAAGGAGCAGGCAGACGAGATTTATCGTCGCAGTCGTCGGGAATCCGAGGCGGTGCTCAAGGAGCTGCGCTCCATGAAGGCCGATTATGATGCCAAAAAGCTGGAGGAAGCGGCGGAGGCGGCACGCAAAAAGCTGAATAAGACCCTGAGCGAGGACGCACCCTTGCCGGAGGGAGCACCATTGGATGCCAAAACGGCGAAGAAGGGACTTAATGTCTTTGTTGTATCCTTGGGTAAAAATGGCTTGATTACCGATGTTAAGGGCAGCGAGGTTACAGTGCAGGTGGGCATCTTGAAGATGACCGTGCCTGCTAAGAAGTGCCTGCTGACCAAGGCCCAGCCAGCCGATACCAGTGGTGAGCCTAAAAAGCGCAAGGGCTTTACTAAAAACACT
This sequence comes from uncultured Phascolarctobacterium sp., assembly GCA_900553055.1. GTDB lineage: Bacteria > Bacillota > Negativicutes > Acidaminococcales > Acidaminococcaceae > Phascolarctobacterium_A. Next base: position 159 of record USBV01000216.1, on the reverse strand, counting down.
GCAGCCAATTACGCGCACCAAATGTTTGTGGCGAAGTCCGGCAGTGCCAAGCAGGAGATTGATTTGCGCGGCATGACGCTGGATGAGGCTATTCCGGCGGTGGATAAGGCTATTGATGATGCGCTGATTGCGGGCCTTGGCCAGCTGCGCATTATCCAT
>USBV01000215.1 GCA_900553055.1 uncultured Phascolarctobacterium sp. | reverse complement strand
CGCTGTCCTCCATCGAGGATGTACGCCAGTTTGTCAACGCGGCCACCTGCTGCCCCTGCGAGGTGGACGTGCTCCTGACCGACGACGAGGGCATCCACCGCATCAACCTGGATATGCGGCAGGTGGACAGGCCCACGGACGTGCTGAGCTTCGCATTAGATGAGGAAGCAGAGGACAGCGACGAGCCAGAGCTGATTGGTGGACCGGAGGAGCATCTTTATGGCGATATCATTATTTCTTCCGAAACTGCCCTGCGTCAGGCTGAGGAATATGGGCATGGCCTCGAGCGAGAGATGACTTATTTAGCAGTGCACGGCATGTTCCACCTTTTGGGATATGACCATATGACGGAAGAAGACAAGGCCGAGATGCGCGCTAAGGAGGAGGAAGCGCTACGCGCTATCAATTTATCCGAGGAATATTTTGACCATCCCACAGGTGAACACTAAGGAGGTGCGCTCATGCAGGATACTCATTTAGCAGCGTTGTCACCGGATTTGCAGATGCTTTACGCAGCAGCTGTGGTAGCAAGGCAAAACTCTTATTCACCCTATTCCCATTTTGCAGTGGGTGCGGCGGTGCGCACTGCTGCAGGCAAAATTTACGGCGGCTGTAATGTGGAGAACGCCTCCTACGGCCTGTGCTGCTGCGGTGAGCGCAACGCTATTTTTGCAGCTGTGTGCGCTGGTGAACGCGATTTGGAAGCCATATGTGTAGTGGCAGATACCACAAAGCCCGTTTCTCCGTGTGGTGCCTGCCGTCAGGTGATGAGTGAGTTTAAAATCAATACAATTTTATTGGGCAATATGTCTGGTGACATCAAAATTTGTACGTTGGAAGAGCTGTTGCCCTATGGCTTTGATTTATAAAATGTAGGAGAAGAATATGAAGCAAGAACCAAAGCATTACGCAGGCTTTGTAGCCATGGTGGGCCGTCCCAATGTGGGCAAATCCACCTTGACTAATAGCCTGATTGGCGAAAAAATCGCCATTATGAGCGATAGACCGCAAACAACGCGCAATCGCATTATGTGCATTATGAATACGGATAATGCGCAAATTATGTTCCTGGATACTCCGGGCATCCATAAGCCCCAGCATAAGCTGGGTGAATATATGGTGCGCACCGCCGAGGGCACGCTGCAGGAGGTGGATGTAATCCTCTTTATTGTGGACGTGACCGAAAAGCGTGGTGCTGGCGAGGAATATATCCTTGAGTTATTGCGTAAGGTAAAGACACCGGTAATTTTAGTGTGCAATAAAATTGATAAGCTGCAGGATAAGTCCAAGCTGTTCAAAATCATGGAGGACTATAGCAAGCAATATAATTTTGCGGCGATTGTACCTGTTTCAGCGCTTAACGACGGGGAGTTCCCGGGGCTAGTGCAGGAAATCACTAAGCATTTGCCGGAGGGACCTGCCTATTATCCCGATGATATGATTACGGACCAGCCCGAGCGGGTGATTGCAGCGGAAATGATTCGTGAAAAGGTTTTGCGCCTAACGCGTGACGAGGTGCCCCACGCTATCGCCGTAGAGGTGGAGGAGTTCAAGGAGCGTGACGACGAAACGATTTATATTCGCGCTACGATTTTTGTGGAGCGCGATTCTCAAAAGGGCATTATCATTGGCGCGAAGGGCAGCCTGCTGAAAAAAATTGGCCAGCAAGCCCGTGCTGATTTAGAAAAGCTTTTGTATTGCAAGGTTTATTTAGATTTGTGGGTTAAAGTAAAAGCTGACTGGCGCAATCAGGAGAAATCTCTGCGTCAATTTGGGTACAAGGAGTGATGGCTTATTAACGCTGATCCTACCTTTAGTAGTATTTTACAGCTGTTATTAATATTACTGATGGTTTTCTTAAATGGCTTTTTTGTTGTGGCCGAATATGGACTAGTGCGCTCACGCAGAGCGAAGCTGGAGGAGCTGGCTGAAGCTGGTGAAGGTGGTGCTAGCCTAGCCTTAAAGATGCTTGATAAGCAGGAAACATATGTGAGCGCGGTACAACTGGGTATTACAGCTTCTACTG
>USBV01000214.1 GCA_900553055.1 uncultured Phascolarctobacterium sp. | reverse complement strand
CTGCCTCATTTCTTTTCAGAAACTCGTCAGCGTTCAACTGGTTAAAACCACATAACAAAAGCCGCTAGGGATTATTATCACATAATCCTCAGCGGCTTTTTTAACTTTAAAATGCAGAGCTTTTACTCCTTCACCTTTTTCAGCAGAGCGAACAGCTTAACAACATCCTCGATGTCAACCTCAGCGCCGGACTGCTTCTTCATTTCGCCATCAATATCCACGAACAAGTCAGCCATGGAAACCTCCAGCACATCATGCAGCTTCAACAAATTGCTCAGAGTGATATTACTACGACCACCCTCAATATTGCTCAAATGCGCTTGGCTAATACCCATGAGCTTGGCAACCTCGTTTTGGCCCAATCCCTTTTGGATACGTAACAGCTTCAGTCTGTTTCCTACAAGGCGAATTCTCTCATTCATTTTCGAACACTCCTCTTACTGTGATATATTTGCTTACTACTTATCATCAAAAAAAATCCCCACTTCATGTTACAGTGAAAAAATGTAAGCATCAGTTATCTTGAATGCATTATAACACAAAGGTCCAAAATAAACAAGCAAAAAAACGGTAAATTTAACTTAAACATGTCTTAATGTTTAACCAATTTACTAAATATTCTACAGCATAATTTCCCATTAATTCATAAGTTGCAGCCTTAGGATGCACACCATCCAGATAGGCTCGGCTGCGTTCTGCCGCAGTCAAGCCAATGGCGGGCTGCAAATCCAGCAGCATAGCCTTATTCTTACATAGCTGCTCCACGGCCTGACGCAAATTAAGCAAATGACGGTTTAAGCCTTCCTCAGCGCTCACCAAGGGCAATACGATACACAGCTTATACTGCTTTTCCTCGCACCATTTTAAAAGCCGCTTATAATCATCCAAAATATGCTCTAACGAACGTCCCTGCATAATATCATTGGCACCGCCCAAAAACAGCACATGGTGCACATATTCCGGCAGTGCATATTGACGCATGCGATAAAGAATATCATCACAGCAGTCGCCACACAAGCCATAATTGAGCATTTTGATTTTGCTGCCCGAAGCCTTTTCTACAGCTGCGGTCCAGGAATACCTGGTGCCAAAGGGAAAGCCCTGCACGAGGCTATCGCCATAACAAGCAATATATTCCATATAATGCACCCCAAAATATTTATTCACAATAATTATAGCAAAAGTTCTTCCATTAAGCAAGGGGAGAGTTTTATTTCATAAAAATATGAATCTATTAAACTTTCTTATACATGTTATTATGCAAAAGGAGAGCATAATTTACAAATACTGAGACACGTGCTACAATGTTGTTAGTAATTAAAATAGCCGGGCCAGCGCCGCTGTCCCCAAGGAGGCATATTTAAAATGGATAAATTTCAATTTTTTGCACCCTCTGAGGTGCTTTTTGGTAAAAACGTAGAAGCACAAGTAGGCACTATGTGTAAAAAATATGGTGCGCACAAGGTGCTGGTGCATTTTGGCGGCAGCAGTGCTAAAAACTCAGGCTTATTGGACAGGGTTTGTGCCAGCCTTAAGGAAGCAGGGCTAGAATATGTGCTCTTAGGCGGCGTTGTGCCCAATCCCCTCCTGAGCAAAATCAACGAGGGCGTGGAGCTGTGCCGTGCTGAAGGCGTGGATTTTATCCTCGCTGTGGGCGGCGGCAGTGTTATTGACAGTGCCAAGGGCATTGGCTACGGCCTAGCCAACGAGGGCGATGTTTGGGACTATTATGAGCGCAAAAAGACTGTTACTGGCTGTGCTCCCATTGGCGTAGTGCTCACCATTGCGGCTGCCGGCAGCGAAATGAGCAACTCCTCCGTTGTTACTAAGGACGAGGGCATGCTCAAGCGCGGCCTCACCACCGACTTCTGCTACGCAAAATTCTCCCTGCTAAACCCCGAGCTAACCTATACCTTGCCCGCGTACCAAACCGCCAGCGGCTGCACCGACATCATGGTGCACACCCTAGAGCGTTACTTCACCGGTAAGCAGACTAAGCAGCTGACCTTAGTAGATAATATCGCTGCCACC
>USBV01000213.1 GCA_900553055.1 uncultured Phascolarctobacterium sp. | reverse complement strand
GCTGGATAGCAGCCTCTAAGGGCAGTGTGCCGCCGTCGGCCTTCAAAATATGCACCGGCGCATTTATTCCTCGCTCCGTTAGCGCGCGGATAATGCGCTGGCTAAACCTTTGGAACAGTGTATAAACCTGCGCCGCAAAATACGCAGAATTAGTACGACGCACAAAATTAAGCTCACCTGATAATTCACTACCCAAAAAGACCTTTTTATAGCCACATTTAGTAAGCTCGTGCTCAGCTTGGAACTCTAGCCGTGGGTCGCGCACAGCAAATTTGCCACTCACTGCACACACGCCTTTACCCTTTTTATTTAACAAATCACGATGCTTCGTCCAATCAATCTGTGCCGTAACCTTACCCCTATGGTCCACATAGCCGCTCAAATAATAAGGTGTTACCGGTACATGCCCTTTGATATTCATGCCCGGTCCCGTGATTACTGCCAAAAACACGGGGTCCAGCTTATGCTCCGTTAAGGCATTAGTAACAATAGTACTGGAAATAACTACGCGCTCTAACTGAGCTGCAACATTTTCTATCAGCACAGCATCCAAGGCTGCCAACAGGCACTGCAGCACATCCTCATGCGTAGTAGGCACCTTAGCCTGTGCCAACACCTGTGCCACATCCCCACTAGCCTTATTATTAAGAACTACTGCGTCCGTAAAGGTACCGCCTACATCTATACCTAATAGCATGCTCTTCCCTCCTTTTGCTAAGCAACAAATCTATTTCAGCCGAATCAGCAATAAACAAGCTAACGTTTTTATATTCCATAAAGAAGAAAGATTTTCCTGCTTTAAGCCAAAGTAATTTCCACTGTAAGCACCTAGAGCATACTCACAGCATCAGCTTCTTAAGTGTAGAAGCACTAATAATAAAAATGCACCAACTACCGCAGTAGCTGGTGCACTATACTTATCCTAGCAAAACATTATAAAACAGGATTTTCGCTGTTCTCTTGTTCCAAGTCAGCTCAGCTTACGCCTTCTTAAACAGCTTGCCCAGCACGGGAGATAGCAGTGACAGCACTGCTGCTACCAAAAAGAACAAGCACAAAGGCCGGGTGTAGAAAATGTTAAAATTGCCGTCGCTCATAATCAGGGAGCCGACAAAATTCTGCTCCGCCATGCCGCCTAGGATTATGCCGATAATGATGGCCGACATGGAAAAGCCCAGCTTATTGAGGAAGTAGCCCAAAAAGCCACTGGCCACCATTAAATACACATCGTTGAGCGAATTATTGTAGGAATAGGTGCCTACAAAGGTCATCATCACGATGATGGGCAGCAAAATGTGCACGGGCACATTCACTACCTTAGTAAAGAGGCGAATCAGACTAAAGCCCATGATGCCCATGATAAGATTTGCTAACAGCAGGCCGATAAAGATGGCATACACATCAGGCGCCTTTTCCACAAAGAGCAAGGGACCGGGCTGCAGGCCCTGCACCATCAGCGCGCCCATCATAATCGCGGTAGCGCCATCGCCTGGGATGCCCAGCGTCAGCACGGGGATAAACGCACCGCCGGACACCGCATTATTGCCGGCCTCGGAGGCACAAATGCCCTCGGGCTCACCGTTGCCAAAATTGCTGCCATGCTTGGACCAGCGTTTGGCCTGGTCATAGGACACAAAGGAAGCAATGTCGCCGCCAGTACCGGGCACGCAGCCGATAAAGGTGCCGATGAAGGAGGAGCGCACAAGGGTAGTGAAAACTCGCTTCACATCCGCCATGGAGGGCAGCAGGCGGTCAATAACCATGTGCTGCTCGCTGCGCTCGTTATGATAATATTCTTCAATGCTGCCCAAAACCTGAGCAAAGGCAAAAACGCCAATCAAAATTGGAATAAAGGACACACCGCCCAAAAGATAGGTGGTGTCCAGTGTAAAGCGAATGGTGCCGGTCATGGCATCAATGCCCACGGTGGCTAAAAAGAGACCAATAAGGCCGCCCATGATGCCCTTCACCACGCTGCCGCTAGAAACACTGGTAATAATGCTGAGGCCGAAAATGGCTAGCGCAAAGTATTCCGGCTTGGAAAATTGCAACGCCACCTTCGCCAGCTGGGGTGCCAGCAGGATGAGGCAAATGGTGCTGAAGACGCCGCCGAAGGTGCTGGCCA
>USBV01000212.1 GCA_900553055.1 uncultured Phascolarctobacterium sp. | reverse complement strand
CGCCTCCGAATTTTTCCATGATCACCTGTACGTTAACCTCTCCCAGCGATCTGGCGCTGATGACGGTTTTGCCGCTGCCCACGTCGCCCTGCAAAATACGGTGCATGGGCTGCTCCCTTTGCATATCGGCGCTAATTTCGCGCCAGGCCTTGTGCTGCTGCTCCGTTAAGCTAAAGGGCAAATGATGCAGCACCTGCGCTAATTTATCACCATCGGGGCCGTGCTGCACGCCCTGGCGCTGCTCCTCGTTGTGCAGGCGGTACGATAAAAGACCGCACTGCAGCAAAAATAGCTCTTCAAAAATAAAACGACGCTTGGCAGCTGCAAGAGCCTGCCAGCTTGCGGGAAAGTGAATATTTTTTAACGCAGTGAGGCGGTCGGGCAAATGGCATTTCGTCACGATGGCCAGGGGCAAGCTTTCGGGCAGCTCCACTGCGGCCAGCGCCAGCGCCTGGCGCATCCATTTGCGCATCTGCGCTTGGTTTAAGCTACCCTTTAATGCGTACACAGGCACTATTTCCGGCTTTTGCAGCTCATCGGCAGCTAAGCTTTGCAGCATAATCTCCGACACGACGCGGTGGGCCTTGCCCGGGCGCACCCTGCCCATCACTATAATCTCGCTGCCTATGCGTAGCTTTTGCGCGGCGTAGCTTTGGTGCATAAAAAAATATAAGGTGGCATAAGCCGTGTCATCGCGCACTAAAACCTGCGTATAACGCTTGCCGTGCGCGCCATAGCCATTGCGCACATTGCACACGCTGGCGCGAAAAATTTGCCGCGAGCCATCAAGCTTGAGCTCGTTAATCTTTTTTAAATTGCCATAATCTATATAAGATTCTTGTCTGGGGTAGTATTCCAAAAGGTCGCCCACAGTAAAAACGTCCACTGCGGCCAGATCATCGGCCTTTTTGGGTCCTATTCCCTTCAAAAAAGTCACTGGTTCTTTCCACCACATATAAAAAACCTGCCTTATGAGAAATTTTACTTGCTTTTCTGCTTTCTTTGTGGTATGATACTCATGTTAAATTTGAATGTGCCTTATGCCTTAATCACGCTTAAGGAGGTGGGAAATTATGGCATCTATCTGCGAAATCTGCGGTAAAGGAAAACTGTCTGGCAACAATGTCAGCCACTCCAATAGACACACCAAACGTGCTTGGAGCCCGAATATTCAACAAGTAAGAGCAGTTGTTGATGGTTCTGTAAAACGTGTAAACGTTTGCACCCGCTGCCTGCGCTCCGGTAAAGTTAACCGCGCTATCTAATCTTCGGATTTAAAAAGAAGCCAAATACCTTTCGGTATTTGGTTTCTTTTTTTGCTTTATTTTACTTTAAAACCACACTCGGGGCAGAACTTGGACAGGGAAGAAATCTTAGCGCTGCAGCTGGGACACAAAATGAAGGCTCTAAATTCGCGCAGCTTCTTCTCAAACAGCTCGTAGAACAAATTAACCTCTTTGTCCTCGCGCTTCCAGCTATAAATTTGCAATCTTTTGCCGGTGGAATCCATAATCACCTGCAGTGTTTCCTCATCCAGCTGCTGAAAAGCCACCTGCATAATCTTATTGCTGTTGTGGAAGTGGATTACCCTATTGGCCTCGTCCACATCATCCAGCGTTACACCCATTTCGTTAATGCTCAGCATGGCGATTTGCCACGCAGTGCCCAAATCAAGCTCATACACACGGTTATCAAAGCATGCGCCTGCACCATCTATTCTCATAGTCATCCTCCAGATTATATTATTAAAAATTCATAAGCTCATTATACCACATTTTGGAGCAATACACAGTAACAAATCTGCAAACAGCTAAAAAAAGGCACGCCTCACATTTGAGAAGCGTGCCTTACTTTTTATCTATTTATTTAGCGTAGTCCACAGCGCGGGTTTCGCGGATGATGACTACCTTGATTTGACCGGGATATTCCATCTCGGCTTCAATCTTCTTGGAAATATCGCGTGCCAACAGCACTGCGCTGGCATCGTCGATAACCTCGGGTTTAACCATGATGCGGATTTCGCGGCCTGCTTGTACAGCATAGCATTTTTCTACGCCGTTGAAGGATTCAGAAATCTCCTCCAAGCGGGTTAAACGCTTCAGGTAGCTTTCCAAGGTTTCGCGTCTAGCGCCGGGGCGAGCAGCAGAAACTGCGTCTGCA
>USBV01000211.1 GCA_900553055.1 uncultured Phascolarctobacterium sp. | reverse complement strand
CGACAGCGCGGCTAAGGCCGCAGGCTTTGCCACTATCACGACGCCTATTACATCAGTAACAGGCGACCAGCGTTTGGAGGCAGTGCACTTTGCCGATGGCAGCGAGCTAGCAGTGAACGGTCTCTTTATCGCGCTGGGCACTGCCGATAGCACCGACATGGCGCGCAAGCTGGGCGCCCAATTAGATGGCCGCTTCATCAAAGTGGACGCCGATGGCGCTACTAATATCCCCGGCCTCTTTGCCGCTGGCGACTGCATCGGCGGCCTTAAGCAGGTGGCCAAGGCCGTGCACGATGGTGCGCGGGCAGGCCTAGCAGCCATCAAATTTTTGCGCAAGCAATAATAATACCGCAGGACATAGCGCGCTTACAAACGCCTAACCTCCTGCGGCAGCTAATCATATTTTATTTAATATTAAAGGAGTGTTTGATTATGGCATTAGAATTTACTACCGGCAATTTTGTTAACGAGGTTTTGGAAGCAAAGGGTACTGTTTTAGTTGACTTTTGGGCAACCTGGTGCGGCCCCTGCCGCATGCAAGCTCCCATTTTGGAAGCCTTTGCTGGCGAGCATCCCGAAGTGAAGGTTGGCAAGGTTAATGTGGACGAAAACCCCGAGCTAGCCGAAAAATTTGGTATTATGTCCATCCCCACCCTGCTTGTTTTTAAGGATGGCAAGCTAGTAAAATCCGCTGTAGGCCTGCACGACAAGGGCGGCCTGACTGAAATGGTAAAATAAGGCGCACCAAGCTTTTAAGCATCGCGCAGCAAGCCAAGGCCGCCGCCAAGCAGTACTTTGGCAAGCTGTGGTAAAGCTACAAATATAGCAATACAAAAACCTTCGGCAGAAACAGCATTGCGCTGCTGTTTTTGCCGAAGGTTTCTTATTTATTGCTATAGTATTTTACGGGTGGTATAATAAAAAACAGCACATTCTAGGAGTTGATATTATGGGCAAAAGAGAAATTTACTCTTGCATTACACTGCAAAAGGAGCTAGAAAACACTATAAAGAAAACAGGCTTTGCGGGCAGGGTGCACTATTTGGATGTGGCACTGCATAGCGATCCCCAGAAGATGCACACAACATTGCAGGGCATTATTGATAAAAATACGGAAGCAGAGGAAATTATTATTTGCGTTTCTGGCTGTGGCAAGGCTACCTGCGATTTGCAGGCGACCACCTGCCAAATTGTTGTGCCGCGCACCATGGACTGCATCGATGTGCTTTTGACCGGCTCCGGCATTAAGCGTCCTGATGGAGCTATTTTTATAACCAAAAGCTGGATGAACTTCATGAAGAATTCTGCGATTGATTATACAAGGCTGGTGAAGGAGCGCGGTCAGGCCGAGGCTGAAGCCTTCCTCAAGCAGCTATACAAGGGCTTTACCGATTTTTATATTATTGATACAGGCACATATGACCTAGAGGAGGTTAGGGCGTATATTATGCCTTTGGTAACGCTTTTAGGCGGTTCGCTCACAACCTTGCCCGGCCCCTACAAGGTGCTCGAAAACCTGGTAACAGGTAAGTATGACGAGAGCGTTATTGTCGTTCCCAAGGGCTCAAGCTTGAGCATTCATGAATTTGACGGACTGAGGCCCTGCACGATTAAAAAGTAAGTATTGCTCTTAAATTTTGCTTTTTGTTACATTAGGTTAAGGGCATAATATAGCTAAGCGATAAGGAGGCACATTATGTTTAAGATAAATGAAGAACAATTAGAGGTTTTGCGTAATAAACAAGGCTATATTAGTGATATGGATGGCGTTATCTACCACGGCAACTGCATCCTGCCCGGCGTCAAGGAGTTTGTAGATTGGCTGTATAAAGAGGATAAACCCTTTCTTTTTTTGACCAATTCCAGCGAGCGCAGTCCCCGCGAGTTGCGGCAAAAGCTGTCACGCATGGGCCTTGATGTGGATGAAAGCCATTTTTATACCAGTGCTCTAGCCACTGCCAAATTCCTTGCAGAGCAGGCCCCCGGCTGCAGTGCCTATGTTATTGGCGCGCCCGGCCTTGTGAATGCGCTTTACGATGTGGGCATCACCATGAATGACGTTAACCCCGATTATGTGGTGGTGGGTGAAACCGATTCCTATAATTACAATATGATTATCAAGGCCGTGCAGCTGATTAATAAGGGCGCACGCCTTGTGGGCACCAATCCGGATATGACCGGCCCCTCGGAAATGG
>USBV01000210.1 GCA_900553055.1 uncultured Phascolarctobacterium sp. | reverse complement strand
GGCTTCTTCTCATTCGAATGCTGGGGCGGTGCTACCTTTGACGTAGCTTATCGCTTCTTGGATGAAAGCCCTTGGCAGCGCTTGGCTCAGTTCCGCGAGGCTGCACCCAATGTGCTCCTACAAATGCTGCTGCGTGGCGCCAACGCCGTGGGCTACACCAGCTACCCCGATAATGTGGTTAAGCAATTTATCCAGCTGGCTGCGAAAAACGGTATCGATGTTTTCCGTATTTTCGATAGTCTAAATGGTCTCGACAATATGCGCCTTTCCATTGACACTGTCCGCGAATGCGGCAAGGTAGCCGAAGCCGCCCTGTGCTATACCGGCGATATTCTCGACCCGCATCGCGATAAATACGATTTACAATACTACATCAACATGGCCAAGGAGCTGGAAAAGGCCGGTGCCAACATCATCGCCATCAAGGATATGGCTGGCCTCTTAAAGCCGGAAGCTGCTTATCGCTTAGTTAGCAGCCTGAAGTCCTACGTTGGCGTGCCCATCCATCTGCACACGCACGAGGGCAGCGGCAACGCTATTTATACCTACGCTCGCGCTATTGACGCCGGCGTAGATATTGTGGATACTGCTATGAGCTCCATGAGCTGTGGCACTGCCCAACCCTCCACCTCCAGCCTGTTCTACGCTTTGAGCGGTCATCCGCGTCAACCGCGCCTGGACGTGGACGCTTTGAACGAAATGTCCCGCTATTGGGAAACCGTGCGTCCCTATTACAAGGCTGCGGATAGAACCGAAAACTTCCCCAACCCGGAGGTTTATTGCCACGAAATGCCCGGCGGCCAATACACCAATTTGAAGCAGCAAGCCCAAGCGCTTGGCCTAATAAATCGTTGGGAAGAAATCAAGGATATGTATCACCGCGTATCCATGATGTTTGGCGATTTGATTAAGGTTACTCCGTCCTCTAAAATTGTTGGCGATATGGCCCTCTTCATGGTGCAAAATGAGCTCAGCGAAGAAGATGTTTACGCAAAGGGCGATGTACTGGACTTCCCGGCCTCCGTTGTGGAATTCTTCGAAGGTCGCATTGGCGTACCTTACCAAGGCTTCCCTGAAAAGCTGCAAAAGATTATTTTAAAAGGTCGCCAGCCCATCACTGTGCGCCCCGGCGCTGCTCTGCCCCCGGTTGACTTTGAAGCTGTACGCACTAAGCTGGCTGAAATGGGCGCTCCCACTACGGATGAAGCCATCAGCTCCTATTGCCTCTATCCGAAGGTATTCACCGATTGGGTAGCTCGCTATAATGAATTCGGCGATGTTTCCGTGCTCGACTCCCCCACCTTCTTCTTCGGCATGACTCCCGGCGAAAAGATTAAGGTTGAAATTGAGCAGGGTAAGGTTTTGGTGATTAAGCTGGTACACGTTTCCGAGGCCAATGCTGCCGGCATGCGCACCGTCACCTTCGAGTTCAACGGCCTGCCCCGTGAAATCGAAATCAAGGACCGCAATGCCAAGGCCACCGAGGTTACGCGCAAGAAGGCTGATAAGTCCAACATGGGCGAAATCGCAGCCTCCCTCTCTGGCTCCGTAGTAAAAGTTTTGGTAGAAAAGGGCCAAGCCGTAACCAAGGGCACGCCCCTCATCATTACCGAAGCTATGAAGATGGAAACCACTCTGTCCGCGCCCATCAGCGGCATTGTGAGCATCATTCACGTTGCTCCCGGCGAGCGTGTAGAAAGTGGCGACTGCCTGATGGAAATCAAAACTCAAGTAGATAAATAATACTTGCGATTGCGCAAGTCTCATGCTATACTAATCCTACATCCGAACATACTAAAAGCAGCGGACTATACCGCTGCTTTTTTACACGCATTTTTATTACATCAAATTGTGGTTTGACGATTAGTTTATTTATTCTTCTATGCTTGCACTTCTTTGTATGGGCAAATACGCAAAGACCCACGTTGTCACGAGCGTAGCGAAGTGAAAACGTGTTGGTCGTGCCAATCCCTTTAGTGGGGAAGTGCCAAGAAACCCACCAGCATTGCATGCTGGACCGCTACGCTTTTTGCCTCGCCGCAAAAAGCTTGGCAAAAAAGGCTTTGCCATATGGTCGCTTCGCGGTGTGAGAGCCACTTTTCCGTGCTAGAGAATGGTTACAGATGAAAGAATAGGGAAATTAAGCAATTAGCTAATCTGAAGCGAACATTGAGAATTTTAGCGAATGAGTGGCT
>USBV01000209.1 GCA_900553055.1 uncultured Phascolarctobacterium sp. | reverse complement strand
GGCCAGGCCAGGCTTGGTAACGCGGCCCACGCCCACGCCACCTTCAATATGTACACCGGGCTCGGCCACCTTCTCCACCTTGGCAAAAACTAAAACGCCATTGGTGTCGTCGGGGTCATCGCCCGAATCCTTGCGAATAGCACAGCTCACGTATTGCTCGGCCAGCTCCACCTCCAGCGGCTCCAGCTCCAGCACCACGCCCTTGGGAGTGTCGATGCGCACCGCAGCTACCCTTTCGCCTGTGAGCAGCATCATGGCTGCGGCCTTGGCTGCGGCGGTGGCACAGCTGCCCGTGGTATAACCACAGCGCAGGTTCTTGCCTTGCGAAAACTGATATTCTTCCACAGCAACCTCCTTCATATTCTACATTTAATAATATTAATTACTAATAAGAATGAGCAAAATTAGTTTTAACTTCACTCATTATAGCATAGTATGGGGCAAATTCCAATACCTTTACGAAAAATTTGTAACGCTACTAGGAATGATTCTCGATATTTTTATAACGATATTTTTAAGCTAATTAGTAATCTATCTCGAATTCTGATAATTTACTTGCATATAAAAAAGAGCCCGAAGCTTAGCTCCGAGCTCTTGAATTGTTTGTTTAGTAGCTTATTTAGTAGCTTATTTAGCTTTTTTCAGGAATTTTTCATACATAGCATGGTCTTCGGCCATCATCTTATCAGCCTCTTCGCCAATAATGCAGGTGGGGTCGATGCCCTGCTTCATGAAGTAATCCTTGAATTCCTTGGATTCGCACACCTTTTTAGCAGCGTTGCGCAGCACATCCAGCTTTTCCTTCGGAGTGTTTTTGGGAGCAACCAAAGCTGCCCATGCGCGTACGGTCATGTTGTGGCCCAGCTCCTTAAAGGTCGGCACGTTGGGATAAATTACGCTGCGGCTACCAGCCATCACAGCCAAAATCTTCAGGTTGCCAGCATCAACCTGGCTCTTGAATACGGAAGGGTCAGCCAAGGTAGCGTCGATATGCTTGCCTGCGAGTGCAGCAGCAATATCAGCGGAGCCTTTCGGATACGGAACATGCTTAAATTGCACGCCAAATTTCTCCTCGAAGGACAGTGCAGCAATGTGCCAAATAGCGCCTACGCCACTGTTACCCATCTTAATCTTGCCGGGGTTAGCTTTGGCATATTTAACGAATTCGTCCACGTTGTTATAGGGTGCTTCCTTGGGCACGATCAGTGCTGCGGGAGCAGCAATCGGTGCGCAAATAGCTGCGTAATCCTTATAGGTGTTCTTGCATTTGCCTTGGTGCGGGAACATAGCCAGCTCCACGGTTACCATGCCGAGGGTGTGGCCGTCGGCCTTAGCGTTAGCAGTTTCTACCATGCCGGTAACACCGCCGCCATCGGGCTTGTTCACGGGCACAAATTTGGAGCCCTTCAGCTCTTTTTCCATAAATTGGATGAGGCCGCGAGCAGAGGTATCGGTGCCGCCACCGGGAGCCTTAGGAATGATTACAGAAATATCGCCGTCAGCAGGATAAGCAGCCTTTTTGCTGTCGCCGCCGCAGCCAGCCAGCATAACTGCCATAGTCAGCATGGCCATGAGTACAACTAAGATTTTTTTCATCGTTTGCATCTCCTTGTAAAGTTTGATGTACACAACTCGCCGCCACTTAGTTCCGTCCCCAACTAAGCGCAAGCATCGTAATTATATATATTGTACCATATATTACATTGAGCGTAAACTGTTTTTCCCCACTTTTACACTCACTACCGCAATATTCTTTCTATCATACGTATAGCTCACGTACACATCCTCCCCCGCCGCAATAATCGCCGGATAGGAAAACTCGCCCTGTGCCATCTCCAAATCGCACAGCCTTATCCAGCTTACGCCCTCATCCTCGCTGATAAACAAACTCAAGGGCGAACGCATGCCCCAATTGGCTGCCACAGGATTGCACGCCAAAACCAGCCTGCCATCTTGTAGGCGCACCACATCCAGCCCGCTGTTATTATTGGGCAGCGCTGTAGCATACGCATCGCTCCAGCTCGCGCCCTCGTCCTCGCTATCGGCGCGATACACAAAGCCCTCGCTGCTGCGCAGCAGCATGTGCACGCCGCCATCCGCGCTTTGCCACAGGCTGGGCTGAATCACGCCCCGCCCGTAAAAGGACTGTGCGCTTACGGCGATATCGCTTTCCGCCGTCTTTTCGCCAGCCTCATAACGCAAATTAGCAATCGCCACGGGGCTAGACTTGCGCCAAGTGCGCCCATCGTCAT
>USBV01000208.1 GCA_900553055.1 uncultured Phascolarctobacterium sp. | reverse complement strand
GTTGTCACAAGCGTAGCGCAGTGAAAACGTGTTGGTCGTGCTAATCCCTTTAGGGGAAAAGGGAGGGGGACCGCTTGCGGTGGAGAAATTTAAAAGTAAAACTGGACTTCAAACAGCAACGCTAACTTTGGCGTTGCTGTTTTTTTATGCAATTTATGCATAGGGAGTGTATAAATTATGACGGCGATGTGGTATAATGATAAGATGAAAATGGGTAACTGTTTTTGTTTGACGCTTTTACGTTACTGCTATAGAGGAGGTGCTTTGCATGAAGCACAATTTAGACCAGCTGGACGATGTAAAGCTCGAGCCAAGCGCGGCGAAGGCGGATAATCGTAGGCAGCGCACCGATGCGGAGCTGGACGAAGAAAACTTAGAGGATTATGGCGATATACGCATTGCCGACGAGGTTATTTCCATCGTGGCGAGCCTTGCAGCCCAGGAGGTGCCCGGGGTGCTGAGCATGAGCGGTGGCATCACCGATGGCATCAACCGCTTTTTGGGCAAGGAAAATGCTTCCAAGGGCGTGCGCCTAAAATTTGAAGGCAAAACTGTTAATGCCAGCGTCTATATCAACGTAGAATATGGCTCCTGTATTCCGGAAATTGCCCTTGAGGTACAGGAAAAGGTAAAGGAAGCCATCGAAGCAATGACCGGCTACGAGGTGCAGTTTGTGGACGTTAATGTTGAGGGCGTAGGCAAGCGCCAGGCTACGGAGCTGGAAAAGGAAGCCACCTCGGATGAGGCGATGGCTGATATAGTGCGAGCACAGGCTCAGCGGGCTGAGGCGACGGAGGTTAATTCCTTTGAGCAGCAGCTGGCAGGACTACGTAACGAGCAGCAGGAAGGCTTTGCAGATACCAGCGTGAAGTCGATTAAGAAGAAGCATGAAAATGCTGCCGATAAGTCTCACGGCAACGACCGCTTCGGGCTGCCGCCCGAGGAAGAAATGGATGCAAGGCAGATGCGCTTTTTTGAGGAGGATTAATAATGGGTATAGCTGATAGAATTATTCTAACTCTGTATACTTTTTTAATGGCTGTGGTTTCGGTCTTGGCCGTGCTGTGCAGCTTGGGCGTTTTTTCGCACGAGCTCTTGGTAAATATCGTTAATCATATTCCCGGCAACTGGATTTATGCTGTGAGCGGCGTTATCCTGCTGCTGGTGAGCCTACGCCTTTTGGTAACCGGCCTGGGCCTAACGGGCATGAGCTCCTTGAAGCTGAGCGAAACCGAAAAGGGCAAGGTGCTGGTTGGCAAGGGTGCTTTGGAGGATTATATTGCTGTGCTGGCTCAGGAAATTTATGGCATTCATAATGTAAAGGTTATTGTGAAGCTGGAGGATGAGGGCATTATTGTGCGCATCAACGCTTCCATTGAGCCCGGCATCAATATTCCCGAAAGCTCCGACGAAATTCGCACCAATGTTAAGGAAAGCATCAAAAAGGTTACCGGCATTGATGTGAAGGAAATGGAGCTCTTTATTAAACAAATTAAGGCTAAGGAAGAATAGGGGGCGGAGCCATGTTAAATGATATTTTAAACGATATCTGGAACAATTACCGTGGTCGCCTGCTGTGCTCGGCCTTTGGCCTTTTTATTGGCGTCATGGTTTTGTGGTTGGGCTTTTTCCAAGCTCTGTTTTTACTAGTTTGCATTGGTTTGGGCTTCTTTATTGGCTATAAGCTGGATATGAAGGAGGACCTGATGGAATGGCTGGATAGGCTGCTGCCGCCCGGCTATCATAGATAATTTTTAGGGAGTGTGACAAGATGAGTGAAAAAATGATTCGCCGTATTGCGCGCGAGGTGGCGCTGCAAAGCTTATTCCAAATAGATTTTAATAGCTGTGAGGCTGAGGCTGCTGTGGCAGCGGCTATGAGCGAGCATGAAGAGGAAAAT
The DNA here is from genome assembly GCA_900553055.1 of uncultured Phascolarctobacterium sp. Taxonomy (GTDB): domain Bacteria; phylum Bacillota; class Negativicutes; order Acidaminococcales; family Acidaminococcaceae; genus Phascolarctobacterium_A. The sequence continues at coordinate 370 of USBV01000208.1, read as the reverse complement.
GCGCCTAAGGCACTGGATTATGCCATGACCTTGGTGCAGGGCGTTTTGGCGCATAAAGAGGCTATTGATGCACGCTTGAGCGAGTATGCCATTGATTGGACCGTGGAGCGCATGCCGGCTACGGACCGCAATATTTTGCGCGTGGCTGTTTATGAGATGCTTTTTGCGGAAGAGACTGTGTCCGCGGGCATCGCGATTAACGAGGCTGTGGAGGTTGCCAAGGCTTATGGCACCGAGGAGGCACCGCGCTTTGTGAATGGCGTTTTAGGTAAGCTGGCAAAAGCATGAGCCAGTGTGTTTATTTAGGCATTGACACTAGCTGTTACACGACTTCGGTGGCTATTATGGATGAAGCGGGGGCGCTTTTAGG
>USBV01000207.1 GCA_900553055.1 uncultured Phascolarctobacterium sp. | reverse complement strand
GCGACGGATGCTGGGACCATGGAAGGAAGCAGCCTCTAGAATAACGTTTTTAGTTTCGCCGGTAACCTCGGTCAAGAGGCCGCCCATAACGCCGCCCAGGCCTGCAGCCTTTTCGGCGTCGCCGATGGTGATCATGGAAGGATTCAAAATGCGCTCCTTGTCGTCCAAGGTAATGAGCTTTTCGCCTTCTTCAGCACGGCGCACAATCAAAGTACGACCTGTTACCTTGTCGGCATCATAAGCATGCATGGGCTGACCAAGCTCCAGCATAACATAGTTAGTAACGTCTACTACGTTACTGATGGGGCGCACGCCGCAGGCACGCAGACGGCGCTGCATCCATTCGGGGGATTCGGTAATTTTAATATCCTTCAAAACGCGGGTTGCAAAGCGAGGGCACAGCTCCGGAGCGTCAATTTTAATGCTTACATAATCAGCAGCATTGCCACCGGCAGCTTCCTTAACATCCAAAGCAGGCATTTTCAAGGGACAGCCGGTAATAGCGCTAATCTCCCGAGCCAGACCGATAATGCTGAAGCAATCAGCACGGTTGCTGGTGAGGTCAATGTCGATAACAGTATCATTAAGGCCTAAAACCTCTTTTACATCCACGCCAATGGGAGTATCTGGGGGCAGGATGAAGATGCCGTTACGTTGCTCGGGAAGCAGCACCTTGCTATCAATACCCAGCTCATCGGCGCTGCAGAGCATGCCAAAAGAATCCAGGCCACGCATTTTCGCTTTTTTCAGCTTCAGGCCTTCCGGGTTGCGACCGCTGGGCGGCAGCACGCTGCCCACAACAGCCACAGGAACAATGTCATATTGATGTACGTTTTGTGCGCCGGTCAAAATTTGCACCGGCTCGCCGCCCTGACCATAATCCATCATGCACACCCACAGATGGTCAGAATTGGGGTGACGGGAAATTTCCATTACCTTGCCGGTAACAACGCCCTCCAGGCCCTGTCCCAGCTTAGTTACAGTGTCTACCTCTAAGCCAACGCGCGTAATTTTGTCGCACAGCTCTTCGGTAGAGATGTTAATATCTACATATTGTTTTAACCATTCTAAAGATGCTAACATTTTGCTCCTCCTTATTTGAACTGATTGATGAAGCGTTGGTCATTTTCAAAGAACAAACGCAGGTCGTCAATACCATATTTCAGCATAGCAATGCGCTCTACACCGAGGCCGAAAGCAAAACCGGTCATTTTATCAGGATCATAGCCACTCATGCGCAATACATTGGGATGAACTACGCCGGCACCTAAAATCTCCAGCCAGCCACTATCCTTGCACACATGGCAACCGCCCTTGCCTTGGCAAATCGGGCAGGAAACGTCCACTTCTACAGAAGGCTCGGTAAAGGGGAAATAGGAAGGACGCAAACGTACCTTTACATCACTGCCAAACATTTGCTTACAGAACAGCTCCAAGGTACCCTTCAGGTCAGCCAAGCTGATATTTTTATCTACAACAAGACCCTCTACCTGATGGAACATGGGAGAGTGAGTAGCGTCATAGTCACAGCGATACACGGTACCGGGGCAAATCATGCGGATAGGAGTGTTGGGCTCCATGCTTTCCAAAGTGCGAGCTTGCACGCCGGAGGTTTGGGTACGAAGCAGATAGTTTTCCGTAATATAGAAGGAATCCTGCATATCCAGCGCCGGATGGTCGGGCGGCAGGTTCAAGGCAGTAAAGTTGTGGTAAACGTCCTCGATTTCCGGACCGTCGCACACATCAAAACCCATGCGCATGAAAATCTTTTTGATTTCACGCAAAGTCAAGGTTACAGGATGCAGATGGCCCATTTGGGGCTTACGACCTGGCAGAGTGATATCAACCTTTTCGTTAGCCAGCTTATCTGCCAAGGCCTTCTTCTCTAAAACGCCGGTTTTTTCGTTAATTTCCTTTTCCAAAAGGCTCTTAATCTCATTAACGATTTGACCAATTTTCGGACGCTCTTCAGCGGGCAGCTTGCCCATGCCACGCAATACTTCGGTCATGGGGCCCTTTTTGCCCAAATATTTAACGCGCAAGTTTTTCAGTGCGTCTAAAGAGTCCACTGCAGCGAGTTCGCTCAGGGCTTGCTCTTTTAAAGCTTGCAGTTGTTCATTCATTGTAGCTTCCATGTTTGCCTCCTAAAGCTTTATAGTGGGAAATATTTGCAAATTGAACATATAAAAACGCCCCTGCTTTTATCACAGGGGCGTAAAATACGCGGTACCACCCTTATTTGTACTTCATTTAAAGCTTTAACAATATATTCTA
>USBV01000206.1 GCA_900553055.1 uncultured Phascolarctobacterium sp. | reverse complement strand
AGCTCCTGAGGCTAGCGCGTCTGCCGTTCCGCCACTACCGCATTTCTATTCATCTGTTGCCATCATAAGCAACGTAGTAATGATAACATAGAAACTACGATTTGTCAACAGTCTTTACACGAAAAAACTTGCATCTGTGCATCTTTTATTGCAGTGGCACCTTATCCCTGTACAACAAATAATATTTATCCCTATCCTGCAATACCTTTTGCACATATTCGCGCGTATCGGGAAAGGGAATAGCCTTTAAATCATTAAAATTGTCATCCCAGCCATACTGCTGCATCCACTCGTGCGTTTGGCCTCGCCCCGCATTATAGGCAGTCATAACCAGGGCCAAATTGTGCTTAAACTCGTGGTCCAGCTCGCCCAGGTACCAGCAACCCATGCGAATATTAGTGCGCGTTTGGTACAAATCCGTATCCTTATAATTATCCAAGCCCATTTGCTCGGCAATCCAACGCCCTGTTTCAGGCATGATCTGCATCAAGCCAACAGCGCCAACCTTAGAGACGGCCTTATGATTAAAATTACTCTCATTTTTAATTATCGCTGCAATGAGAAATGGGTCCACTTTGTTCTTTTGGCTATAGGTGATGATATCCTGCTGATGCTCCCACATATATACGAAGCGCATCTGCACCGTATCGCTGTTCCAAATCTTCCAACCGGCGAAGCAAGTACCGGCAAGCAATACTAAGATGATTAAGCATTCCGGCAGTCGGCTTCTTTTTTTGCGCCTGCTGCCGCGAGTTATTGTTTTACGTTTAGCAGCCACTGCTATCACCTAAGAGCTTGGCCAGCTCTTGCTGCACATGGGCCAAGGTATGCTCCAAGCTGCCACTATTATCAAGCACTACATCGGCAAACCTTTTCTTTTCCTCCAAGGACATTTGAGCGTCAATCCGTGCTTCTACCTCGGCTTCAGTCATGCCGCTGCGCAGCATGGCCCGCTCGATTTGCTGACGACGGCTCACTGCCACCAGCCAAACCTTGTCCACCTGCTTATGCCAGCCTGTTTCAATTAACAGCGGCACATCGAGCACAGCAATTTTTGTGCCAAGCTGCCTTTGCTCCTGCAAAAATTGCTCCGCATTTTCCCACACGATTTTATGCAGAATGCTTTCCAAGGTTTTCAATGCTGCCTTATCATGAAAAACAAGCTCAGAAACCTTTGGACGATTTAGCTCCCCTTCTTCAGTCAAATACTCACTGCCAAAGGCTGCAGCCACCATGGCCAAGCCCTTGCTTCCCTTAGCCACAGCATCCCTAGCGTTTTGGTCCGCATCGAAAATGGGCACGCCCTGCTTACGCAGCTCTGCCGAAACTGTACTTTTACCCGAGGCAATACCCCCTGTTAACCCTATAGTAATCATGCTTATCTCCCTATTTTTGACAATGCTCGCAATATACAGTACCACGACCGCCTATTTTGGTGCCAAGCAGCACTGCGCCACATTTTTTGCAAGGCTCGCCCTTGCGACCATAAACCAAGAGATGGTTTTGGTTATCACCCTTATTGCCCTCGCCATCCTTATAGTCACGGAAGGTGGTACCACGATTTTTAATACCCTGCGCAATTACAGCATTAATGGCCTCATGCAAAGCCACAATCTCATCATGACTTAAGGTATTAGCCAAGCGCATGGGCAGGATGCCGGAAAGCGCCAAGCATTCATCAGCGTAAATATTGCCTAGGCCTGCAATAACCTTTTGGTCCAAGATAAATGTTTTAACTGGCTTACGGCTTTTTGATGCCAAGGGCTCCAAATACTCTGCCGTAAAGCCCTCACTTAGGGGCTCTGGGCCCAACGTTTCGTAGCCTTCAATATAGGCATTATCATTGGTTACTAAATACAGCGTACCAAAGGTGCGGATATCGGTGAACCACATGGTTGTATCATCGGTTAGCGTAAATTTTATTTTAGAGTAAGCCGGCGGCTCCAGCTCACTCTTTTGGGCAATCAGCGCGCCCGTCATACGCAAATGTACGATAAGCTTTTGGTTGACATCCGTGTGCAATACCAAATACTTGCCCTTACGACCGACCTTTTGAATAGTTTTGCCAACCAAACCTTCAACAAATTCTGCGGCAGTTGGATGCTTAATTAATCTATCTAAATATACCTCGACAGAGGTAATCCTTTTTCCTTCAATATGCGGAGCAAGGGTCTTTCTGACCTGCTCCACCTCAGGCATTTCTGGCATGGTATTCTCTCCTTTATTCTTATAATTTGTGGATTGTATACTACTTCTTTGCTTGCACAAAGAAGTAGCAAGAAATGCACCAGCATTG
>USBV01000205.1 GCA_900553055.1 uncultured Phascolarctobacterium sp. | reverse complement strand
AAAGTGCGCCTGCCGGAGCCACCTTGTCCAAATTATCCAACACTTCAATTTGCACCTTGCCAGAGCTTAAAACGTAGCGTTCGCAAGCCAAATCACCGGCAGCAGCAGCCACGGCACTAGCATCGGTATCAAGAGTTTCGTGACCGTTAGCAGCAATCTTGCGCTCTTCAAAGAGAAACTTCAGTGCTTCCAAGGACCATCCCGGGAAGTTTTCGCTGCCATCCTCAGCAATGCCGCTCAGCTTATTCATATCCGGCCAGTTCTTGCCCCAGCCAGTGTACAGAGCCACGAAAGCTCCCTCAGGAATAGTGCCGTATTTAGCTTCATATTCCTTGATATCATCCACAGTAACTGCATAATGTACATCCTCTGCAACCTTAGCAGTAACATCAAGCACGCACAGGGGGAAAATCATGCTGCTGGGACCAAAGGCCTCAGAAAGCACGCCCTCATGAGCAAAATGGCCGGGGAAGTCAATATGGGTACCAAATTGCCCGGGAAATTTAAAGGTTTGAATCAAGCATTCCAGCATAGGGTTACCCCAATCGAAAACAGTCTTGCCCAGCTCCACGCTGCCCTCGGGGATACCTGCCCAGAAGGGGCTATCATTGTTCAGAGAATGGGATAATTCAACCCATTCGTATTCAGGAGCCTTCAATTCGTCTAAAATGTTCCACAGCTTGTAAGTCATTTCATCCACCTCATTATATTTCACTATAATCCTACTAAATAGGTGGGTTAATTTTACCACTAAATAAGCGCTTTGTAAACAAAAACGTCCCAAGCCCTTGCAAAAAGGCTTGAGACGTAAATTTTGTTACATTTTTTCTTGCTGCACGTGCAGCTGCGCTAAGGCTTGCTGCGCTGCATGCTGCTCGGAGTCCTTCTTGGTGCGACCTTGACCCTCGCCAATCACCTTACCCTCCAAGAGCACCTCGGAGGTAAAGATTTTATTGTGCTCAGGACCGCTGCTACCCAATAGCTGGTAGGAAATATCCACGTCACCATCACGCTGCAAAAACTCCTGCAGGCGCGTTTTGTAATCGGTGTAAATGCCATGGCGGCACACGTATTCAATTTCCTCCTGCATCATGTTTAACAGGTACCTTTGGGCCACAGCAAAGCCCTGATCCAAATAAATGGCACCCAAAACTGATTCAAAGGCATCGGCCAAAATGGAGGGACGCTCGCGTCCACCGCTGAGCTCCTCGCCCCTGCCTACCAGCAGGAGCTCGCCCAAGCCAAGCTTTTTAGCAAAGGTATATAGAGAGCCCTCGCACACCAAATGGGCGCGCAGCTTGGTCAGCTGGCCTTCGGCCAACTCCGGGAAGTTTTTAAACATATAAGTGCTGACGATAACGCTGAGCACTGAGTCACCTAAGAACTCAATGCGCTCGTTATGCTGAGGCTTAGGAGTCTGCTTCGCCTCGTGGGCATAGGAGGTATGGGTCAGCGCCATATCCAGCAGCTCCAAATCATGCATTTGGATATTTTGACTAGCGCAGAAGCCTTCCAGCTGCTGCTTACGCTTATCCTGCATTGCCATCATCCCGCTTTTAGTCAACGTATTTTTTCAAAACAATGGCAGCATTGTGGCCACCAAAGCCCAGGTTATCGCTCAATGCAACATTAACAACTCTTTCACGCGCAACGTTCGGAGTGTAGTCCAAATCCAGCACGCCTTCGGGGTCGTCCAAATCCTTGTCTTGGTAGTTGATGGTGGGAGGAACGATGTTATTTTCAATGGTCAGAGCGGTAGCAATTGCTTCTACACCGCCAGCAGCACCCAACAAATGGCCAATCATGGACTTGTTGGAGCTGATGCTCAGCTCGTAAGCATGCTCACCAAATACTTTTTTGAAAGCAATGGTTTCGCCCAAATCGTTACGATGGGTGGAGGTGCCGTGAGCGTTGATGTAATCAACCTCTTCGGGTTTTACGCCAGCGTCATCAATAGCAGCCTTTACGCAGGCAGCCGGGGTTTCGCCGGTCGGGTCGGGAGCAGTGATGTGGTAAGCATCGCAGTTCATAGCAAAGCCAGCCAGCTCAGCATAGATGTGTGCACCACGAGCCTTTGCATGCTCCAGCTCTTCCAGAACCAGCACACCAGCACCCTCGCCCAGTACGAAGCCATCACGCTTCTTGTCAAAGGGGCAGGAAGCCTTTTCAGGGTTCTCGTTATTGGTAGACAGAGCCTTCATGTTAGCAAAGCCAGCGATAGCAACGGGGGAAACAGCTGCTTCAGTGCCGCCAGCCAGCATTACATCAGCATCGCCATATTGAATGGTGCGCAGAGCATC
>USBV01000204.1 GCA_900553055.1 uncultured Phascolarctobacterium sp. | reverse complement strand
CGTAGACAAAGGCTGCGCCGCTGCCGATGGCAATTAGAGAATCCATATTGGGAGCGCGATTCCACAAATTTCTGAGTCCGTGATAAAAGTATTTGTAGCCTGTAATAACTACTGGCAGACAGAAGAAAAACTGCACTAAGGCTGCTAGTAAGAGATTTTCCTGCCCTTTAACAAGCTCGAGTAGGGGCCAGCTGTACATGAGCCCCATGTGCAAATAAAAAAGCGGTGCTGTAAAGCCTAAGGAAAGCACTAGCCGTCTGCGCATTTCAGCAAGCTCGGTGGCTGCTGTATTCGTTGGCTTGGCTGCTACGACTTTATTTGTTTGCTGATGCACAGCGGCGCCAAAGCCCAGTTTTTCGATGCGGGCAATAATGGCAGCAGTGTCCAACTTGCTTTCGTCGTAGCTGACTTGGGCCTTGTTAGTGAGCAGATTGACGGCAATTTCCTCGACGCCCTCCATGCGGCCTACAACCTTTTCGATGCGGCTCGAGCAGGCGCTACAGCTCATACCTGTGATATCTAAAAGTTCTTTATGCATGAAGACCTCCCTGTGTTAAGTAAAAGCGTTAGCCTATGCTAATATTATAGCAAACTTGTAGGCTATTGCAAGAGGAAAAAGTGCCTTCATAAAAAGTTCAAGCTTTTATTACAAATAAAAAATCCGCTAATCTGTGTCGTACAGACTAGCGGATACTGCAAACTAATATCTTTTACGCAAAGCACATCATATAAACAGTAACTGCCAAAACAGGTACAAAGGCAGCAGCGTGCGTATAATCCTTATTTTTCATGGATTTATAAATGCCACGCAGGGCGATTAAGCCAATCAAAATCCAAATAGGGCCATTTACCTCATGGAAAAAATCTTGGAAAGTCTTGTCAAACATGCTCGCTGCTCCTTCCTAAAATCAATAGCAGTTTACCTATAAAAAAACACCCGCGATTTGCAGGTGTTATTTTTAAATGGTGCCTCAGCACAGAATCGAACTGTGGACACAAGGATTTTCAGTCCTTTGCTCTACCAACTGAGCTACCGAGGCAGAGTGGCGACCCGGATGGGACTCGAACCCACGACCTCCGCCGTGACAGGGCGGCATTCTAACCAACTGAACCACCGGGCCAATGTCAGGTGTCTGACAGGTATATATATTACCATAGATTAAACCTTTTGGCAAGGGTTTTATGCAAAAAAATGCAACTATTTTCGCTTTATCTCTTTAAATAGAGCGACGGTTTTGGAGTGCTGTCCATCAAAGCTTAGCTTAGCTCCCACTGCGTCAGCACTAACTTGTCAATTTTGCCGCTTTCGTTGCGGGATAGGTGCTCCACAAAGATGAACTGCTTAGGAAGCTCGTAGTCCTCCAAGCTCTCGCGCAAAAGCTTCACTAGCTCCTGCTTGCTGTAGCTAGTTGTGGCAGCTACAAAGGCTACTAACACATCTGCATCGCCAACATGGCGACTAAGCACGGCCGCTTCCGTTACACCTTCGATATCAGTAAGTGCTGTGGTAACCTTAACGGAGCTCACCTTGCGTCCATTCACATTGCAAATATCATCGGTGCGACCTAAAAAATGCAGCCAGCCACGCTCATCCACATAGCCTCTATCCTTTAAGGAAAAGGGTAGTGCAATTCCCTCGACATGGTAGGGAGTGTCGATAAAAATTTCCTCGTTCTTTATAGTGATACCCACCCCGGCAAAGGGCTGGCCAATCACAGTGCGGTCCCCGGTCATATCCTTATCTTTGATGTAGGTAATATAATTCAGCTCGCTAGCGCCGTAGTAAAGAGTGATTTCCGTATTTGGGAATACCGCGAGCAGCTTATCCGCCTCCTGCCGCCCCATGGTCTGCGAGCCGCTGATGATATGACGAATTTGCTCGTTAGGAGTATTCATAAACTTAGGCAACAGCATCAGCTTGGACGGGATAAGGTAGAGCGTATTCACCGCATGTTGCTCCATCAGCTGCAGCCAGTGCCGCGGGCGAAACTTTTCTGTCACGATTAAAGTGCCACCAGCGGCTAAAACTCCTATATAAATATTCAAATTGCCGGTGAAGGCCAAGCTACCCTGGCAAAAAATTATCGTCTTCTCATCCACGCCAAAAACGCGGTTCTGCTCCGGAAAAAAGTCCGCCCAGCTGTGGTAATCGCGCCACAACAGCTTGCTCTTGCCCGTGCTGCCGCTAGTCATAACGCCCATGCAGGCCTTTTTCGGAATCTTTCCTACTTCAAACTGCTGGTTTTTGCTTAGCTCCGTAGCGATAATTGGACGCGTTGCAGTGCCGCTATAGGCAAGAAATTGTAGCAGCTGCTGCGCTATGCTATGCTCGTGAATAAAAATAGCAGGCTCGCTATAATCCGCCGCCTCACGAAGCTTGGTAGCTTCCTCAACCAGCTGACCATAGGGAAAGCTGGCTGAATCA
>USBV01000203.1 GCA_900553055.1 uncultured Phascolarctobacterium sp. | reverse complement strand
TCCGTTATCATCAAAAGAGAGGCATGATTTTTTCATGCAAGCAGGGTGGAACCGCGGAGTTCGCACAAATAGCAAGATGAGCATCTCCGTCCCTGTAACATTGTGTTACCGGGACGCAGGTGCTTTTTTATTTCCCTCGTCTTTGTAACCACTATATAGGAGGCAGAACATGGATTTTCAAACAATTATTTTGAAACTGCAAAAATTCTGGGCTGATCAGAAATGCATCATGGCACAGCCCTACGACATTGAAAAGGGTGCAGGCACCATGAACCCGTCCACCTTTTTGCGGGTGCTGGGCCCCGAGCCCTGGCGCGTGGCTTATGTAGAGCCCTCCCGTCGTCCCGCAGATGGTCGTTATGGTGATAACCCCAACCGTCTGTTCCAGCATCATCAATTCCAAGTAATCGTAAAGCCCTCTCCGGAAAATATCCAGGAGCTGTATTTGCAAAGCTTGGCCGAGCTGGGCATTCATCAAGAAGAGCACGATATTCGCTTCGTAGAAGATAACTGGGAATCCCCGACTCTGGGCGCATGGGGCCTGGGCTGGGAGGTTTGGCTGGATGGCATGGAAATCACCCAGTTCACCTATTTCCAACAGGTGGGCAGCATTGATGTTAAGCCCGTAACCGTAGAAATCACCTACGGCCTGGAGCGTTTGGCTATGTACATCCAAGGCGTGGAAAACGTTTACGATGTAAAATGGGTTGACGACATCACCTATGGCGACTTTTTCCACACCAACGAGGTAGAGCAATCCTACTACAATTTCCAAATTGCCGATACCGCTCTGCTCTTTGACTTATTCGAAAAATATGAAGCTGAAGCAAAACGCGTAATCGAGCTGGGTTATATCCGTCCTGCTTATGATTATGTTTTGAAATGCTCTCACACCTTTAATCTGCTGGATTCCCGCGGCGCTATCAGCGTTAGCGAGCGTACCGCTTATATTGGCCGCGTGCGCGCCATGGCTCGCCTGTGCGCAGCTGCTTATGTGGAACAGCGTGAAAAAATGGGCTTCCCGCTGCTGAAGAAAGGGGAGAATAAATAATGGAAAAATTACTCTTTGAAATTGGTACTGAAGAAATTCCGGCGAAATTTATGCCCGGTATCCTGGCTCAGCTGCAGGAATTGGCAGCTAAGAAAATGACCGAGCTGCGCATTCCCTTTGAAGGCGTAAAGGTGTATGGCACTCCGCGCCGCATGACCTTTATTGCTAGCGGTGTAGCTGAAGCTCAGGCTGATAGCACTGTTGAGGCCAAGGGCCCCTCTGCTAAAATTGCCTTCGTTAACGGCGAGCCCTCCAAGGCTGCTCTGGGCTTTGCTCGTGGCCAAGGCGTGGATGTTAAGGATTTGGTAGTTCGCGATAATTATGTATATGCTGTAAAGCATCTGGCAGGCGCTGCTGTAAAGGACTTGCTGCCCGGCCTGTTGATGGACATTTTGACCAGCCTGAACTTCCCCAAAAACATGCGTTGGGCTGACCATGATTTTCGCTTTGTACGCCCCATTCGCTGGCTGGTAGCTCTGTTTGGCGAAGAGGTTGTGCCCGTAGAAATCACCGGCGTAAAATCCGGCAAATTCAGCCGCGGCCATCGCTTCCTGCGTCCCTCCGCTGTGGAGGCCGGCAAGGAGCATGAATCCGTTTTGGACGCAGCTAAGGCCTTCTTTGATACTGCTGCTAACAAGGTTAAAAACACTGTTGCTTCCGCAGTAATCGGTGCTACCGGCGTGGTAGAAATCCCCAATGCGGATGCATATGAAAAAACCTTATATGATAATTTCGTTATGGTGGACCAGGACGCTCGCCGCGAGCTGATTCGTGAGCAGGTAATCGCTTTGGGTATTGCCGAGGGCGGCCATGTAGAAATCGATGAGGATTTGCTGGAGGAAGTAAACTACCTCGTTGAATGGCCCACCGCTCTGTGCGGCAAATTTGAAGATAAATTCCTGGCTCTGCCCAAGGAATGCATCATCACCCCGATGCGCGACCACCAACGTTATTTCCCGGTTATGGCCGAGGATGGCTCCCTGCTGAACAAATTCATCACCGTGCGCAACGGTGGCAAGGATCATCTGGAAGTAGTTGCCCATGGTAACGAGCGCGTGCTGCGTGCCCGTTTGAGCGACGCCGAGTTCTTCTTTAACGAGGACCGCAAGCAGAGTCTGGCTGACCGCCTGGAAAAACTGAAGACCGTTTCCTTCCAAGAAGGCTTGGGCAATATGAACGACAAGAGCAACCGTCTGGTGCAGGCTGCTAATATGCTGGCTATGGCTATCAATGCTAAGGTTGATAAGGCGCAGCTGGAGCGCACCGCGCTGCTGTGCAAATGCGACCTTGTTACCGGCATGGTTGTAGAATTTACTGAGCTGCAGGGCGTTATGGGCCGCAAATATGCTAAGCTGGATGGCGAAGCACCGGCTGTGGCTCAAGGC
>USBV01000202.1 GCA_900553055.1 uncultured Phascolarctobacterium sp. | reverse complement strand
TAGCCAGCGCTCTGGCGATAGCGACGCGCTGCTGCTGGCCGCCGCTCAGCTTGCGCGGATATTCATCGCGCTTGTCGCTCAAGCCAACCTTGGCAAGCAGTGCTTCTGCTTCCTTAATGACGGTGGCCTTGTCGCGCTTTTGCACGTTCACAGGCGCTTCGATGAGGTTTTCCAAAACAGTCATATGGGGGAACAGGTTAAATTGCTGGAACACCATGCCCATTTTGCAGGCAATGCGGCGCACATCATTTTTGTTGACATATTCTGTGCCGGTAGCGGTTTCAGTGCACAGCGCCTCGCCATCAATGATAACACTGCCCTTATCGATGGTCTCAAGCTTATTCAGGCAGCGCAGCAGCGTGCTTTTGCCACCGCCGGAGGGGCCGATGACGGCAACTACTTCGCCCTCGTTGACCTCCAAATCGATGCCCTTCAAGACCTCTAATTTATTAAATTTTTTCCAGATATTCTGTGCTTTAATTTTATTCATTGTCGTCCTCCTGTGGCGGCTAGGCAGTCGCCCTTAGCTAGTGCTGTGTTCTGTTTACTGATCATATTTGGAGAAATGCTTTTCCAGACGTTCAAAAATCACGGTCAAGATCAGGGTAGCAAACAGATAGAAGCAGCCTGCTACGATAAAGGGGGTGATGTTAAAGTCGCGTTGTACGAGGTTGCGGGCGGTGCGCATCAAATCGTTCATAGCTAAAACGTAAACCAAGGAGGTATCCTTTACCAAGGTGATGGTTTCGTTGCTGATGGGCGGCAAAATGATACGAATAACCTGCGGCAGCACAATGCGGCGCATGGTTTGCACGTAGTTCATGCCCAGGGTGTGAGCGGCTTCGTATTGGCCTTTAGGAATGGCCTGAATGCCAGCGCGGAAGATTTCGCAGAAATAAGCAGCGTAGTTCAAAACGAAGGCTACTGCTGCTGATTCAAAGTCCGGCAGGCGAATACCCACGGAGGGTAGCACGAAGTAAACAAAGAAAATTTGCAGCATCAGCGGGCTGCCACGCATAATCCATACATAAAAGCCGATAATTTTTTGCAATGGCTTGATGCTGGAAACACGGCCTAGGCTCAAAAGTACGCCTAAGGGAATGCTCAAAACAATCGTAATCAAGAATACCTGGGCTGATACAGCACAGCCGTCAAGCATCTGAGGAATAATCTTTAAAACGTAATCCATAATTCTCTCCATCTTCATCATAGTATTAGTGCCAAAGCTTTTGCTCAAGCACAAGCTTACTTTATTGTATCACTTTGCTAAAGCATTGACAAGCAAAAAGCGGTGGAGTTTAGAAAAGTATTCTAGTTAGTGGTAAAAAGGCAAAAAAGTAAGGGCCGAACTGCTTCGGCCCTTGAATACTTTAAGCTTAGTATTTAATAATGTCAGCGCCCATCCATTTTTCGGAAATCTTTTTGCAGGTGCCGTCCTTCTTCATTTCGTCCATAACCTTGTCAATGCGTTGCAGGAATTCCTTGTCGTCCTTGCGGAAAGCAATACCAACAACTTCTTCACCCATGTTTTCTTCCAAAATGGTGTATTGACCGGGTTTCTTCTTGTCATAGTAGCCACGAGCCAAAACGGCGTCAACGATGGCAGCATCTACACGCTTGTTGTCCAGCTCCAGATAAATAGCTGCGAAGTCAGGATATTTACGATAATCAGCCAAGGAGTCCTTCAATTCCTTGTTTTTCGGCAGCTCCATCAGATAGGAGCCGGTGGAATCGTCTTGTACAGCAACTCTCTTACCCTTTAAGTCAGCAATCTTTTTAATGGGAGAGCCTTTGGGAACAACAATCAATTGGGAGTTAATCAGGTAAGGCTTGGACAGGCCATAAACCTTTTCACGTTCCGGGTTGATGGTGAAGCAGTTCCAAATAGCGTCAATGCGTTTGGATTTGAGTTCAGCTTCTTTAGCGCCCCAATCGATGGGCTTGAATTCAACTTCCATGTTCAGGCGTTTGCAGGCTTCGCGAGCCAAATCAATGTCCATGCCAACGATTTCGTTCTTTTCGTTACGGAAGCCCATAGGAGCAAAGTTGTCGTCCAGACCAATAACGATTTTTTTCGGGCCGCTGCTACCGCAACCGGCAACCATCATAATCATCATCATGAGACCCATGAGTAATACTAATAATTTTTTCATTATACACACCTCTTAACTAAAAATTCTGCTTTAAACAAGCATTGCTAATGAGTACATTTATATTATACTTTAGCGTAGTAAATTTGTAAAGTGCTAATGTGAAAAATTTTTGAGTTTTTTTGTTAAAAGCACGCAAAAAAAGAACGCCAGCAGCTGACTGGCGTTCTAAATTAGTCTATTTGTGTTTATTTTTTGAGCAAGCTGCCCAAAATGCCACGTGCTAAAGAGCTGGCGATGGTGCGGCCAAAGGTTTGCAGCGCACTGGTGGCCACCTTTTCGATAACGCTGGGTGGCTCCTTGGCAGTGCGGGTGCTGCGGCTGCTCGTAGTGCGACCGGAGGTGCTGCGAGTGGAAGTGCGCGGCGCGTTGCGACGGATTTCGTCG
>USBV01000201.1 GCA_900553055.1 uncultured Phascolarctobacterium sp. | reverse complement strand
ATCCCGCCGCTATCAGTTACAATAGCCTTCGCCTTCTTCATAGCCGGTACCCAGTCGGGAGCGGTCATTTCAGTTACTAGAATTTCGCCTTCCTTAAACTCGTCAATGCGGGAAGGATCCAGAATTACGTGTACGCGGCCAGCCACATTACCAGGGCTAGCAGGCAAGCCTTTTACAATTACTTTGCGGTCAGTAGTCACTTTTTTCTCCTCTTTCGGTGCGCCACCATTTTCTTTATTGCGACGGCTCCATACGGTTTCAGGGCGAGCTTGCAGGATGTAAACCTTATTGTCGCGCTCGTCAACGCCCCATTCCATATCCATGTAGCAGCCATAGTGAGCTTCAATTTTCTTTGCGCATTCAGCCAATTCTTTGATTTGCGCATCGGTCAGCTTTTGCTCGTTTTGCTCATCCAGCGGTACCATTACTTCTTCGCAGTCGCCGGTAGCCTTGCGAACAAGCTTAATATCTTGGCCATTAACATTCTTCTCGATGATTTCACCGGTAGCCTTGTTAATAGTGTAGTTATCAGGGGTTACAGTGCCTTGCACAACATATTCGCCCAAGCCCCAAGCGCCTTCGATGAGGATGTTCTTGTCGTCGCCGGTAGCAACGTTAACGGTGAACATTACGCCTGCAGCCTTGGAGAAAACCATCATTTGTACTGCTGCAGAAAGAGCAACATCCAGATGGTCAAAGCCTTGTTTTTCACGATAGTATACAGCACGGTCGGTGAAGCAGGATGCATAGCATTCTTTAACCTTAGCTACGATGGTAGCAGCGCCTTTAACGTTCAGGTAGGTATCCTGTTGGCCAGCGAAGGAAGCATCCGGCAGGTCTTCAGCGGTAGCGCTGGAGCGAACTGCTACGAAGGGATCTGCTTGGCCAACCTTTTTGCCCAGCTCTTCATAAGCTTCGGCAATCAGGTCCTGCAGGTCCTGGGGCATTTCCTTATCCATGATGGCTTGGCGAATTTTAGCGCAAACCTCACGCAGCTGAGCACTGTTATCTACATCCAGGCCAGCGATAAGGTTTTTGATTTCCTCATACAGGCCAGTTTTTTCAAAGAAATATCTGTAAGCGCAGGCAGTAGTTGCAAAGCCATAGGGTACGGGTACGTCCACATGGGAGGTTAATTCGCCCAAGGAGGAGGACTTGCCGCCGGCAATGGCTACGTCTTTTCTTTCCAGTTGGTCAAACCACAGTAAGAATGCTTTGTCTTTTTCCATTTTTCTTAGCTCCTTTGAAATTATACTTTGCAATATACTATACTTGATTTAGAGGTCATTCCTTAATATAGTGTATACTATATCACATCTGCGAAGCATATTCAAGAGGATTTACACAGATTTTACAAATTTTTTCTAGCTTTTTTTGGTTTGACAAAAAAGAGCCCCGCGCTTATAATGTTAGGCAAGGAAGGATGGAATTATGTACACTTTTACTTATAATTATGAAACTAAATTACCGCTAATTTGTGACGATGGCCACGGGGATTACAATCGCAGCTACGATAGGGGCTATGATGATTTTGACTATGCGGATTATTCTACGGACCATCGCGATAATAATTTCCGCAATTACGAAAAAAAGCGCCGCAAGACCAACAAAGAAATCATTGAGGATCTGCTGAAGCGCTGGGATTAAGTTTCTTTACACAAAAAATAGGGCAGCCTATGGTTCCAAAACCCATGGGCTGTCCTTTTTTGCTATTCTTTGAAATCCGAAATTAGCTTACCAGCGTTTAGAAAAGCTCTGCCTTATTACCAAACTTATAATTTGTTATCAGCGTTTAGAAAAGCTCTGCCTTATTATTAAACTTGTAATTTGTTATCAGCTTGTTCGCGGTGATTTTATTAACGCAAATTTCGTGGGGTACAATAACGAAGCTGCGGTGTCCAATCTGTTCGCAAAATGATTTAGGTTTTCGAAACCTTGCTTCTATTGTACCAAGCCACTCATTTGCTAAAAATCACAGCTCTCTTGCTGATATACAAATTACTAAGTTCTTCAATACTTTTTTGTAAAATTGGATGTACTAATTCAGGTGCTATTTCAGCCAACGGCAATAAAACAAAATCACGATTCTGCATATCTGGATGCGGTAATTTAAGCTCAGGCGTATCCATCACCACATCCTCATATAAAAGCAAATCGAGGTCAATATTGCGCTCCCCCCAATGACGCAAACGCACCCTGCCCATCTCCTGCTCAATCTCCAGCAAAGTGTGCAGCAAAGCAAGGGGAGCCATGCTAGTGCGCACCTCGCACACCCCATTCAAAAATTGTGGCTGGTCCGTAACGCCATAGGGCTCAGTACAAATAAAGCTAGAGGTCTTCACAACCTCCACCCCGCGCTCCTCTAAAAGCTCCAGCGCCTTGCGCAGATTCGCTTCCTTATCACCCAAATTACTGCCCAAAGCAACGTAGGCGGTGTGAAAAAATACTTTTGATTGCATTTTCAATGTATCCTTATTTATGTATAAATTGTGGTTTGACAAACAGATTATATTTATGAAATTCGTAATAAGTAATCATCATGTTCGCGGTGACTTTCTTAACGCAAATT
>USBV01000200.1 GCA_900553055.1 uncultured Phascolarctobacterium sp. | reverse complement strand
TGGAGCCAGTGCCGCCACCGCGGCCATCAATGGTAATAAAGTCCGGCTCCGCATAAACACAATATTCCAAATCCCGCTCAATGCGACCAGCAGCAATCTTGATGCCGATGGGACGACCATCGGATTCGGTACGCAGCATGTCGACCATAGCCTTCAAATCCTCGCGACTGTTGATTTCGGGGAATTTGGAGGGGCTGTGGATGTCCTCACCCACGCCGAAGCCACGGATAGCGGCGATTTCCCGCGTCACCTTTTCGCCGGGCAAATGCCCGCCCATGCCGGGCTTGGTGCCCTGGCCGATCTTGATTTCGATAGCATCGGCCTTCATGAGATTTTCTTTAGTAACGCTATATTTATTAGGGATGTACTCAAAAATGAACTTTTTCGCAGCGGCCTGCTCCTCGGGTACGATGCCGCCCTCGCCGCTCTCCTCTACGCTGCCGGCCATGGCGGTCGCCTTGGCCAGGGCAATTTTCGTTTCGCGAGACAGTGCACCAAAGGACATATGCGTTACGAAGATGGGGTTTTCGGCCACCAGGGGACGTTTAGCATTTTTACCCAATACAACAGTAGTGCACACCTCTTCGTCATCTAAAAGCGGCGGCGGATTCAGCTGGGCACCCAAAATCAGAATATCGTCCCAATTTGGCATTTTCATCTTGGTACCCATGGCTCCGCTAATGGATTTGCCCGTAACAGCCATCTCATGAATCTCCGCCATATATCGATTAGAGGTATCATGACGAGCGTATTGACGGTCGTAAGCTAAGGACGGAGCCTCAACCTTAGGCTCAGCAACAGGAGCCTCAGGAACCTCCACAACCTCGGGGGCAGCCGCTTCCTCTTCTACCTTTTTGAAATTGGTTGCCGGACGCTTGCACACGGGGCACACCACCAAATCAGCAAAGGGAGATCCCTCCTTCGCCTCATCATAGATAAAACCGCACACACCGCACTTATATTTTGCCATTCTTGCCATCTCCTTCGTAATAATCTACTTCTATATCCAACCACAAGTAACACAGAAGTGTAAATATTGCTATAATTCGCCCTTGCCATGAAAAACTCCTGCCTTAATTTAACCTTAATGGAGAATTTTTATTAAAAAGAAAAAGCCACGAAATAGCTAGGAATTAACTATTTCGTGGCTTCTTTCTCTTAAAATATTAGGTCGTGCATCAGCTTAGCAGAGCTAGTCTGACGAGGGGCACCCTATTACTCTCTCAGCTTAGCCTTGTATGCTTCAGCAACCTCGGCAATAACAGCCTTCATGCTGGCGTCAACCTCAGCATCGGTCAGGGTGCGGTCAGCAGCCTGATAGGTCAGGTTGAAGGCCATGGACTTGCAGCCGGCAGCAACCTGCTTGCCGGTATAAATATCGAATACACGCACGTTGCGCAGCAGCTCGCCGGCATGAGCGCGAATTACGCCTTCGATTTCTTCATTGGTTACCTCGCTAGGAACTACAACAGCAATATCACGGCTCATAGCAGGATATTTGGGCAGGTGTTGGTACTTAGGCACAGCAGTTGCGCTTGCAACTAATGGCTCTACCTCCATCTCCAGCACATAGGTAGTTTGGTCCAGCTCGAAGTTTTCTTGGGCTACTGGATGTACCTCGCCGAAGGAGCCAATGACCTTACCGTCCATAACGATGTCGCAGCTCTTGCCGGGATGCAGATAAGGAGCACTGGAGCGAACCAAGCTATATTCAGGCACCTGCATAGCCTCCAAGAGGCCCTCTACAATGCCCTTCATATCGTAAAAATCCACATTTTCCTTGGTATCGCACCAGCTCAAGGCCTTGCGACGACCGCTTAGCACTGCGGCCAGCATCGGGCGCTCTTCCGGATCTGCAGTCAAGGGCAAGCTCTTGGGCAGGAAGATACGGCCAACTTCGAACAGGGCAACGCTGTCATTGTGGTTGCGTAGATTGAAGGAAGCAGTTTGCAATGCGCTGGGAATCATGGTAGTGCGCATTACGGAGAAGGCATCGGTGATGGGATTCAAGAGCTCGATGCAGCTACGACGGCTGTCCTCAGCGGGCAGCAGCATTTTATCAAAAGCAGTAGCTTTAATGAAGCTATAGGTCATCATTTCGTTGAGACCGGCGCTGGTCATATAATCTTGGATTGCATCCTTTACATCGTCCAGCACGGATTGGTGACCTTGGGTAATGGTCAGCTCCGGTTGATGGCTCTCGATATAATCATAGCCATGCATGCGGGCGATTTCTTCGCTGATATCAGCATCGCATTCAATATCACGGCGCCAGCTGGGAGCAGTTACCACCAGCTCCTCGCCCTTTTCTTCCACGCCAAAGCCCAATTTAACCAAAATCTCGACGATTTCTTCGCGGCTAATCACAAAGCCAATGCGACCATTGATTTTAGCCGGAGTAGTGGTGATTACAGCAGGCTTTACCTCTTCCGGATATGCTTCCACAATACCGGCAAAGGTTTCGCAGGCACCCATATTTTCCAACAGATTAGCTGCACGGTTTAAAGCGTTGTGGGTCAAAATAGTGTCCACGCCACGCTCGAAGCGGCCGCTGGCTTCGCTGCGCAGGCCCAAAGCACGGCT
>USBV01000199.1 GCA_900553055.1 uncultured Phascolarctobacterium sp. | reverse complement strand
CACTCCTTGTGGAGCACGGGCGCGTGCATGTGCGCACCACCGAGGAGAAGATGGCAGCGGACATCGCCAGAGGTCGTGCGCCCCGCACTGCCTTGGGCATCAAGAAGGATGGCACCCTGCTCATGGTGGTTGTAGATGGTCGCAGTAACAATTCGGCGGGGCTCACTCTGGCGGAGCTGGCAACGTACATGCTGCGCCTGGGCGCCCGGGAAGCCGTAAATTTTGACGGCGGCGGCAGCAGCGTCATGGCAATTAATGGTCAGGTAGTAAATAAACCCTCCGATGGCAAGGAGCGACCTGTGAGCATCGGCTTAGGGCTGTTTGCTAGATAAAGGATTATTGCCTAAGTGCATAGCTTGTTATTTTACTAAAGCTTTACAGTTTGAGCTTGTTTTAGTAACAAATAGTCCACAATTATTCACTTGTCAAATTATTGCCCACGCAGTATAATGAGAATATAATATTTGTTTTTATTTAGCTTTTTACCGGCGGGAACAGCCTCGCCGGTTTTCGACTATTAGGAGAGATTATGCGTATTTTAATCATGGCTCTGTGCTTATGCTTGCAGCTAGCTGTAGCTGCTGCGGCGAATGTGCCTTTGATGCCCATTCGCGATTTGCGACCAGGCATGCTAGGTGTTGGTAAAACAGTTATTCAGGGCGACACTATTGAAGAATTTAATGTGGAAATTTTGGGCGTGCAGGGCAGCGAAGCCACTGGCTACAGTGTTTTTGTGCGCCTTTATGGCGATTTAATCGAAAAAACAGGTGGCGTGGCGCAGGGCATGAGCGGCAGCCCTGTCTATGTTGATGGGCGCTTAGTTGGCGCTGTAGCCTTTGGCAAGGTGTTCAATGACCCGCACTATTGCTTTTTAACTCCGATTGGTCGCATGCTGAGCCTATTAGACGAGCCTAAGGCTGTGCCCAATGATTGGCTGCCCAAGGGAACTTCGCTGCAGGCAGCTGGCTTTACGGAATATGGCCTGCAGTATTTAAAGGAAAAATTGCAGCCCATGGGCCTTGATGCCGTGGGCAATGGCGGCGCAGGGCAAGGCTCGAGCAAGGCTTTGGAGCCGGGTAGTGCTGTGGGTGCTTCCATTATGCAGGGCGATATGACGCTGGGCGCGTTGGGCACTGTGACCTGGACCGATGATAAAGGCAATGTATTAGCCTTTGGTCATCCCTTTATGCAGCGCGGCAATAGCAATTTCTTTATGACTAAGGCTTGGGTTTTAGGAGTGGTGCCTAATATGCAAAGCAGCTATAAGGTGGGCAATATGGGCGAGGCTATTGGCAGCTTCACGCAGGACCGCGCTAGCGGCATTGGGGGTAGTCAGGGCATTGTTCCTAAAACCATTCCTGTTTTTGTCACTGCCAACGATATTGGTCGTGGGCAGGGTAACAGTATTCGCGTGCAGGTTGTGGAGGACGAAAAATTAGCTCCGGCTATTGTGGATGCCGCTGTAATCAACACCTTGAGCAAAACAGTGGACCGCAATGGTGGTGGCACCGCTAGGATTCATTTTACTATCACAGGCGTGGATAGCAAGAAAAAGCCTTTAGTTATCGATAGGGAGAATATGTTTTATTCCAGTGACGCTTTGCTTAAGAATGTGAATGCCGAGCTGAGCGAGGCCATGACCATTTTGCTGCAGAATAAGTTTGAAGCTGTGCAGCTTTATGGTGTGAACGTGGAGGCTCAGGTGAGTGAGCAGGTACAGGTAGCCGAAATCCAACGCGTGAAGGCTGGCACAGATAAGGTTCAGGCTGGCGCAAAGCTTGCTATTGACGTAACCATGAAGCCTTATCGCGGCGAAGATTTTACGCGCACAGTGTATTTTAAGGTGCCCAAGGATCATCCCGGCGGCAAGCTGAATTTGCAGGTGCGCGGTGGCAGCAGTATGGCCTGGATTATTGAGCTTTTGCGCAAGCAGCAGCAGGAGGGCGTTCCCGCGGCCAAAAAGCAGGAGCAACGCCGCACCTTGGCCGATTATGTGCAGGCCACTAATAATGCGGATAAAAATAATGAAATTATTGTGGATATTGCTAGCGGACAGCAGCAAATGAACGCCAATCCTAATGCGCAGGATGCTGGCCTGGCCGGGATGCTGGCAGGCTCGCCCTTTAAGCAAAAATATCCCTTTGATTTTATAATTGATGGCGAAGGCGAAATTTCTGTAGAGGTTATTTCGCGTTAATACACAATTTGTCATACTAATGCCATATTTATAGTTTATAATTAAACTAAGAAATGAGAATGAGAAAAGGATGTAGCCATGCTAAAAGCAATTTGTGAAGCTTGTGGCAAAAGAATATTGGAGTTTTGCACAGCTAGTGGCAAGCTGACTCTGCTGCTTTGCCAGACACTGCGCAGGCTAAAGGATGCAAATTGGCATGAGGTGGTGCGCCAAATGGCGCTACTGGGTGCCGATTCGCTGCCCATTGTGCTGATGACGATTCTGTGCACGGGCATGGTTTTTTCGGTGCAGACGGCAAAGGAATTTGTGCGCTTGGGAGCTTCCTCAACCGTTGGTGGCATTGTGGCCATTGCGATGGCGCGCGAGCTGGTGCCCGTGTTAGTGGGCGT
>USBV01000198.1 GCA_900553055.1 uncultured Phascolarctobacterium sp. | reverse complement strand
GCCCTTTTTCGTCAGCACATGCACCAAAACGGGACCGTCGATTTTCTTCGCTGCCTGCAAAACCTCGGTCAGGCCCTGCAAATCGTGCCCATCAACGGGTCCCCAATAGGTAAAGCCCAGCTCTTCGAAAATGGAGGTGGGTACCATCAAATATTTCACACTACCCTTAAGGCGGCGAATGGCCTTTAGCACATCGGTGCCAAATTCCATATTTTTAAGCCAGCCTTCGATATCGTGCTTAATTTTATTATAGGTTTCGCCGGTGCGCAGCTGGTAAAGATATTCGCTCATCGCGCCCACATTTTTGGAAATGGACATTTCGTTATCGTTGAGCACTACAATCATCTTTTTGTGCAGCGTGCCAGCGTTATTCAAGGCTTCGAAGGCCATGCCACCCGTCATAGAGCCGTCGCCAATTACGGCAACCACGTTATAATCCTTGCCCTGTAAATCGCGTGCCACTGCCATGCCCAAGGCCGCCGAAATGGAGGTGCTGGAATGGCCGGTACCAAAGGCATCGTGCTCGCTCTCGCTGCGCTTGGGAAAGCCGCTAAGGCCACCGTATTGGCGCAGCGTTGGGAACTGCTCGCGTCTGCCAGTGATAATTTTGTGGATGTAGGATTGGTGACCCACGTCAAACACAATTTTATCCTCTGGCGTTGAGAAAACGCGGTGCAATGCTAACGACAGCTCCACCACGCCTAGGTTAGGTGCCAAATGACCACCGGTTTTGGAAATAACGCTGATGAGGAACTGACGGATTTCCTCCGCCAGCTGCTTGAGCTCGTCCAAGCTGAGCGCCTTCACATCCGCAGGGGAGTTGATGGTTTCCAATATATTTTTAGTCAAAGCTTGTTTGTTTTCCATATATTAAATAAGCTCCTTATTTTAGTAGCTTAGTTCTTCCTTTTTGTCATCATCTTCGTGATTTGGCGCAGGGGCTCGGCGTTCTCGCCAAACATTGTTAAGCACTCCAACGCTTCATTCACCGTCTTTTCGGCCAGCTCGTGCGCTGCCTCCAGGCCATACAGGCTCACATAGGTGCACTTGTGATTCTTTTCGTCGCTGCCCACGGGCTTGCCCAGCTCCTCGCTCGTCCCCTCCACATCAAGAATGTCATCGGTGATTTGGAATGCCAAGCCTAATAAATCGGCAAATTTGGTCAGCGCCAAAAGCTGCTCATGGTTTGCGCCAGCCAAATGCGCACCGCCGCGAATTGCAGCGATGAACAGCGCACCGGTCTTACCGGCGTGCAGCTTGCGCAGCTGCTCGGGAGAAATATCCTTGCCCTCAAACTCGATATCCAGGCCTTGGCCGCCCACCATACCAAAATTGCCGGCACACATCGCCATTTCACGCACGGTTTCGATAAGCGCAGCAGGCTCCACATTCTTTTGCTCCAGCATCACCTCAAAGGCCAGCGTTAACAGGCCGTCACCAGCGAGCACAGCCATCGCCTCGCCATAAACCTTGTGGTTCGTAAGGCGACCACGGCGATAATCATCATCGTCCATGCAGGGCAAATCATCATGAATCAAGGAATATGTATGAATCATTTCCAAGCCACAGGCCACGGGCAAATAATTATAGCCCTTGCTGCCCAATGCCTCGGCCGAAGCCATCAGCAAAATGGGGCGAATGCGCTTGCCACCTGCCAATAGGCTATATTCCATAGCATCATCCACCTTGGAAATACCCTTTTTGGCAATGCGATTCTTTAAGAAATTTTCTACCAGCTTGCGCTGGTTCTCATAATACGCTGCAAAATCCATTCTTTATCCCTCCATATCCTGGAATGGTTCTAATTCAAAGCCAGCGTCGTTACTATCGGTAACCACGATTTTTTCTACTTCCTGCTTCACTGCCTCCAGCTTGCCGCTGCAAACCTTGCTCAGCTCCACACCATATTTATATGCGTCAAGGCTTTCTTCAAGGGAGAGCTCGCCGCTTTCTAAAAGGCGCACCTGCTCCTCTAATTCAGCCAAGGCTTCTTCAAATTTAATATTTTTTGCAATCTTTTTAACTGCCATCATTTACCGCCTTTCCACCTCTTGGACCACGGAAACTATCTGTCCATCCTTAACAGAAGTAATGATTTCATCGCCCCATTTTACCTGCTCCACGGAGCTGATGATTTTCTTTTGACTATCTATCGTACAGCTGTAGCCACGCTTAAAAACTGCATAAGGGCTAATAGCCTCCAGCTTAGCCTGACTTAAGGCCAAGCTATGCTCCGCCTTCTGCTTGCGCTGCTGCATCAAATTAACTAGCTGGGCAAAAGCCATGTCCAGCCGCTGCATTTTATCAGCAAAAATTCGCTCGGGCTCCCGCAGTGCCCAAGAATTGGTGGCCTGCGCTAAGCGCTGCTCCTGCAGCTCGTATAACTTGCGAGGATTGCGCAGCACCTGCGCATTTTGCAGGCTCTTGAGCTTTGCTTCCTGCGCGGCATAAAGCCTCGTAGGGTCCTGCAAGGCATAGGAATTCTTTAACCGCAAGAGCTTTTCCTCCTGCGCAGCATAAATGCGATGCGGGTTCTGCAGCATGCGGCATTGCTTTTGCTTATTGAGCGCTGCCTCCGCAGTATGCA
>USBV01000197.1 GCA_900553055.1 uncultured Phascolarctobacterium sp. | reverse complement strand
TTTACCTCGCGACCACCGGCAGTACGAATTTGTGCCTTGGGCAGAATAAAGCGGAAGGTTGCAAACGCACGCAGGATTTCCAACGGCGGCAGTGGCTTGTTGCTTTCAAACGGAGTGCCCGGAATCGGGGTGAGCAGGTTCAGCGGCGCGGAATCGATGCCCAGCTCCTTCAAGGTGAAGGCCATTTCTACACGCTGTTCGGGCGTTTCGTTAAGGCCGAAGATACCACCACTGCACACGCGCAGGCCCGCTGCTTGAGCATTTTTAATGGTGGAGAATTTATCCTCATAGGTATGAGAAGTGCAGATATCAGGGAAATGGCTGCCACTGGTTTCCAAATTGGAATGGAAGCGGGTTACGCCAGCCGCTCTCAAAGCCTTGGCCTGTTCCAAGGTCAAGATGCCCAAGGAAGCGCACACTTCAATTTTGAGCTCCTTCTTAATGCGGCTCAAAGCCTTGCAAATATTGTCAAAGTCATCGGCCTTACTTTGGCCACGACCGCTGGTTACGATGGAAAAGCGCACTGCGCCAGCTTCTTTAGCCTTTTTAGCAGCCTCAAAGAACTCTTCCTGGCTCAGCAGGCCGTATTCCTTAACACCGGTGTGCCAATGTGCGGATTGAGCGCAGAACTTGCAGTTTTCGCTGCATTTGCCGCTGCGACCATTGATAATAGCACAGCAGTCCACCTCGTCACCGGCAAATTTTTGGCGAATCTTGTCGGCCATAGCGCACAGCACCATGGTATCGTCATCGCTTACGTTAATCAAATATTCAGCTTCTTCTCTAGTAATATCCTGACCAGCCAGTACCTTGTTGGCCAGAGCAATAATTTTTTCCATCCTGAAATTCACATCCCTATTTTTAGTAGTTAACCACTACTCACATAATCGGTTAACCACGAACTATTATACCGCAGAAAAAGGTTTACGTCAACCTTGTTTTCTCTTTGGTTTACTAATAAAAAACTCCCTCACCCTCGCAAGCTCGCCACCTCCCTCAAAGAGGGAGCTGGCAGCGAGTTTACGAGCTGACTGAGGGAGTCATAATTACTCTTTACCTAATCCCAATTACGCCCAAAAAGAGGCCCAGCACGCCGCTCATGCACAGCAGCTTAATAACGCTCATTTTGTGGCGAATACACCACAACGAAATTGGCAGCACGATAACGCCTATTAAATCGATTTTAGTGAAGTCCTTGGGCAGGGTTTCGGTATTCCACAGCGCCAAAAAGATAAAGCTTAAGCCAGCAGAGCAAATCAAGGCCACAACTGCCGGACGCAGGCCGTTCAAAATGCCCCTCACAGGCCCGATATCGCCGTATTTAAAGAATAAGTGAGCCAGGATAAGCACAATGATTACCGAGGGAAAAACAAAGCCCACAGTGGCGCACACAGCCCCCGGCAGCCCTGCAACCTTAGTACCAACGAAGGTTGCTGCGTTGATGCCAATGGGTCCCGGTGTCATTTGGGAAATAGTAAAAATATCGATAAACTGCTGCATGGTCAGCCAGCCGTGCTCATCGATAACCTGCGCCTGAATAAGCGGCATGGAGGCATAGCCACCGCCCACGCAGAAGGCGCCAACCTTTACAAAGCTCCAAAAAAGCTCCCAATAAATCATTAAATTCATAAGTCAGCCACCTCCTTACGCATATTTTTTATCACGCAGCAAAAAGAAGCCAATAATGGCGTCCACAACCACGGCATACATTAAATTCACATGGAAAAAATAATTGGCCACGAAGGTGCCCACAATAATCGCTAGCGGCAGCGCCAACTTTTTCTTCCACTCTTTTTTGAGCAAATCAATGGCTACGTTAATGATAATGGCCGTAGCACCGCACTGCATGCCCTTTAACAGCAGCTGGATATACTGATTATTTGCAAAGGCATCATAAGCATAGGAAATGATGCTTAAGGTAATCAGCGGCGGCAAAATGGTCGCTCCCAGCGCCACCAGCGTACCCTTGATGCCCGCCAGACGATAGCCAAGGCTGATAGCAGCGTTCGCAGCCACTACGCCGGGAGCGGACTGGGCAATCGCTACCAGATTCAACGCTTCCTTATCGTCCATCCATTTATATTCATCCACAAATTTGGCCTTTAACAGTGGAATAATGACAAAGCCACCGCCAATGGTGAAGGCGCTGATGATAAAGGTGGATTTAAAAAGCTTCCACAGCAAATTTTCATCCTGTACTTTTTGTAGTTCCAAAAATATCGCTCCTTTAATAGAAGATGTGTGTATTATAGCATACTTTACTATACTTTGCACTAAATAGTGGTTTATTTACCGGATGTAACAATAATTGGGACAATTCAGGACAAATAAAAGACAGCCCCCTGCTCGGCAAGGGACTGTTGTTTTAAGGATTGCTTTGTAAAAGCTTTTGAGTTAAACGTGTTAAAACCTTTATGGCCGGTGCCAAAGCGTCATGCTCAAAATGCATCTCAGGGTCGTGCAAGCGCGGCACCAGATCGCAGCCAATGCCAAGGCTTGCCGTTTTCAGAGCAGGACGCTGCTCCTTGAAAAAGTTAAAATCCTCGCCCACGGTGATGGAAGCAGAGGGAATCAGGCCCTCGCTGCCCAGCTCCTCCA
>USBV01000196.1 GCA_900553055.1 uncultured Phascolarctobacterium sp. | reverse complement strand
TTTTTAGCAAAATCGCACTGATGCTGCCGCCATAAATAGCACCGCAGTAAATGCCGAGGAGCATCAGGATGCCGCCAATGCCGTGAAAGGTGAAGGCCAACGGGAAAAGCAGTGCCAAGCCCATGTTAACGCTCAGACCCGGCATACAGCCGAAGGCAATGCCCACCAGCACGCCCATCACTAGGCCCAGCAGGTTCACGGGTACCATAATCATATTTAATGCGCTAATGATATCTGCCATTGCCGCGACCTCCTAGGACAAGAATAGGGACTGCGGCATTTTGGTGTGCAGCAGTACGCCAAAAACAAGATAGATAAAGGCTAGGGTTAGCACCGTAGTCAGTAAAATTCCCTTTTTGTTGTGGTAGTCCATAAGCTTCATCGTGGCGATGATAAGCAGCGCCGCTGCGGGATAAAAGCCCAGCAGATTGATGAATACGCAAAAGAGTACCACTAATCCCATCATAATATAGACACGTTTGTTAGCAGCGGTGGTCAGGTTCACCTTTTGCTGCGCCAAATCGGCGCGTTTCGTGAAGGTGAAGACTAGGAGCACCAGTGCTGCCACGGCCAGCGCGCAGCCAAGGCTGAAGGGCCAAAAGCCGGGGCCGGGGCCGTTTTCGGTGAACTGCAGGGGGAAGGCCGCCGCAGCGCTCATGATGAGTCCGCCCAGCACCATTCCCACAATCCCCACGATGTAATTGCAAATGGTCATATTATTCATCATCATCAACTCCTTAGAAAGAGTTATAAGTCAGTTTGGAAATTCGGAACAAGCAAGCGAAAAGCGTATACCTTTGAGCGATAACACCAAAATCTCTTTTCGTTTATTCTTTCGGTCCCACTCTCTTAGCAGCAGCCATGATGGCGAGTCTGCCGTGCTCAAAGGTTAAACCGCCCTGGAAGAACACATTATAAGGCTCGCGGCAAGGACCGTCCGCGCTAAGCTCAATGGATGCGCCCTGCACAAAGGTACCCGCCGCCATCACAATATCATCCTGATAACCCGGCAACGGCGCTGGCACCGGCTCCACATGCGCATCCACCGGTGAATTGCTTTGAATAGCAATGCAAAAATCGCACAGACGTTTTTTACTCTCCAGCTTAATCGCCTGAATAATATCGTGACGTGCTTCCTGAGGCAGGGGCTTCACCTCGTAGCCCAGCTTTTGGAACACAGCCGCCGCAAAAATCGCCGTCTTCACAGCCTGCAGCACCACGTGGGGAGCAAGGAACAGGCCTTGATAAAATTCGCGCTGGGTATCGCCCAAGGTCGCACCCATCTCGCCACCCAGTCCCGGCGCCGTCAAGCGATAGGAAGCGTTCTCCACCAAATCCGCACGGCCCACAATGTAGCCACCGGTGGGAGCTAAGCCACCGCCCAGGTTTTTAATCAAGGAGCCGGCCATAATGTCCGCCCCTACCTCGGTGGGCTCCTGCTTTTCGATAAACTCGCCGTAGCAGTTGTCCACATAGGCGATTACATCTGGGTTAACCTCCTTGGCAGCAGCAATAATGCGGCCAATTTCGGCCACGCTGATGGTTTTACGCAGGCTGCTATAGCCGCAGGAGCGTTGGATGTGCACCATCTTGGTGTTTTTAGTAACAATCTTTTTCACGGCCTCCAAGTCCACATGCTCGCCGCTCATGGGCAGCTCCTTATAGGTGATGCCTAAATCCACCAAGCTGCCCTTGGTCTTCACAGGATAACCGATGATAGACTGCATGGTGTCGTAGGGAGTGCCGGTGAGGCCAATAAGCTCGTCCCCCGGGCGCAAGTTCCCCAACAAGGCCACGGCCAAAGCATGGGTGCCGCTAACGAATTGGGAGCGTACCAAGGCTGCTTCCGTTTTAAAAATTTCCGCATAAATCAAATCCAAGGTATCGCGACCCACATCGCTATAGCCATAGCCGGTGGTGGGCTTAAGATAATAATCGCTGACCATATTATTGCGGAAGGCGGTAATAACCTTTTCCGTATTCACCAGAGCTGCAGCTTCCAGCTCCGGAGCGTGCTTGGCCACCTCGGCCAAGGCATATGCTTCTATTGCTTGATAATCTACTTCTGTCAAATCATTCACCTTACATACTTATTTTTTGAGATATTCTTCGAATTCAGCCACCTGCTCGGCCTCCATGCGCACCTTAAGCAAAGTGCCCTCGGCCAAGTATTCCTGCTCCAGCACTGTACCAGCGGCGTGCAAGCGGGATACAGCGGCAGAATCGCTATAGGGGACGAGGAAGCTTTCCTCCACTGCCTTCAGCTTTAGGTTTTCGGCAATGAGCTCTAAAAGGCCGTCCAAATTAAGGCCCGCCTTGGCGCTGATGCAAATAGCGTTTTCTTCCTTCGCCAAACGCTCCGGCAGTGCGCTGTCAGGGGGCAGCTTGTCGATTTTATTATAAACCGTGATAATCGTTTTATCCTTGGCACCAAGCTCGTTTAACACGTGGTACACAGCGTTGCTTTGCTCCTTGTACAGCTCATGGCTCACGTCGATAACGTGAAGCAAAACGTCCGCCTCCACTACCTCTTCTAAAGTAGATTGGAAGGCAGCCACCAGCTGATGCGGCAAGCGTTGAATAAAGCCAACCGTATCCGTCAAAATGGCCTG
>USBV01000195.1 GCA_900553055.1 uncultured Phascolarctobacterium sp. | reverse complement strand
AATGCAGGGCGCCTTTTCCTGTGCCTGCTTGAACAAGTCGCGCACACGGGCGGCGCCCATGCCCACGAACATTTCTACAAATTCACTGCCGCTAATCGAGAAGAACGGCACCTTCGCTTCACCAGCCACAGCCTTGGCCAGCAATGTTTTACCGGTGCCCGGCGGGCCCACGAGCAGTGCACCCTTGGGCATATTAGCGCCGATGGCCTTGTACTTGCCGGGGTTATGCAAAAAGTCCACCAGCTCCATCAAGGCTTCCTTGGCCTCGTCCTGACCGGCCACATCGGCAAAGCTTTTGCCAGTTTGTGCTTCCACATACACCTTGGCATTGCTCTTGCCAAAGGTCATGGCATTGCCGCCCATACGCTTGCCCATGAAGTACATAAAGAGCTGTCCTAAGGCAAAGAAAATAAAGATAGGTAGAATCCAGTTCTTAAAGAAGCTAACAATGGCCGAATCCTCCTTCGGTACAACCTGCGAGAATTCCACCTTGCTCTTCATCAAGCGCTCGGCCAGCTGCGGATCCTCCACACGACCGGTAACATAAATTTCCTTTTCCTGCTCACCCTTGCCCAAGGCAGCAATACGCTTATCGGTAATTTCCACCTTGGATAGCTTGCCCTCATCCACCATTTGCATGAAGCTGTTGTAGGATACATCATGCACCTTGGGACTAAAGAAGGTGGGCATAATCACCGTATTGATAAGCATAATAATCAGCATCGCCATCATATAATAATATAACAGGGGCCGCTTTTTATTGTTATCACTATTCATACGTTCATCTCCTTTTTCATAATGCAGATAACTATTTACGTTATTATTGTACTATCATTAAGGGAAATACACAAATGAAAGTTTTGTAAACAACTAGCTGCTGTAGCTACGGCCAAAACTTCCGCTCAGCTTGCTTCTCTGCATAAATACAAACAAACTATGGCAATATTGTATATCAATGAAGAATACTTGTATACATATATGTTACACCTTGCATTATGCAAGCCTTTTATATACAATAATCATTGTAACTATAAAGGAGGTTCTACCATGCCCAAAATTAACACAGTATTAGTTGCAAATCGTGGTGAAATCGCTATTCGCGTTTTCCGTGCCTGCAATGAGTTAGGCATTCGCACCGTTGCTATATATTCCAAAGAAGATACCCTTTCCCTGCACCGTAACAAGGCTGACGAGGCTTATCAAGTAGGCGAGGGCAAGAGCCCGACCGATGCTTATCTGGATATCGAGGACATCCTGCGCGTTGCTCGCGAGCACGATGTTGATGCCATCCATCCCGGTTATGGCTTTTTATCTGAAAACAGCAATTTAGCGCGTCGCTGCCAAGAGGAGGGCATCACCTTTATCGGCCCCCGTTTGGAACACCTCATCATGTTCGGCGACAAAATCAACGCCCGCAAGCAGGCAGAGCTAGCCGGCATCCCTATGATTCCCGGCAGCAAGGGCACCGTGAGCAGCCTGCAGGAGGTGCTGGATTTTGGCGAAAAATATGGCTACCCCATTATCATCAAGGCCGTCAACGGCGGCGGCGGTCGTGGCATGCGTGTGGTAAAATCTGCAGAAGAAGCCATTACTGCCTATGACTTGGCTAAGAGTGAAGCAAAAAAAGCCTTTGGCAATGATGAAATTTATCTTGAAAAATATTTGCAAAACCCCAAGCATATTGAAGTACAAATCATCGGCGATACCCATGGCAATTTGATGCATCTGTTCGAGCGCGATTGCTCCGTGCAACGCCGTCACCAAAAATTAGTAGAGATTGCTCCTGCCTTCTCCCTACCACTAGAGCAGCGCAAGGCTATCTGCGATGCTGCTGTGAAGCTGATGAAAAATGTTGATTACATCAGTGCCGGCACCGTAGAATTTTTGGCTACTCCCGATGGCAAGTTCTACTTTATCGAGGTCAACCCTCGTATTCAGGTTGAACACACCGTTACCGAGCAAATCACCGGCATCGACATTGTGCAAACTCAAATCAAAATAGCTGAAGGCTATGACCTGCACGGCCCGGAAATCAATCTGCCCCAGCAGGAGGATTTGCACATCATCGGCCATGCTATTCAGTGCCGTATTACCACTGAAGACCCGTCCAACAACTTTATGCCTGACACCGGCAAGCTGATTACCTATCGCAGCGGCGGCGGCATGGGCATTCGTCTGGACGGTGGCAACGCCTTCACCGGCTCAGTTATCACTCCGTACTACGATTCCCTACTGGTTAAGGCTACCACCTGGGGCTTGAGCCATCAAATCGCTATTACCAAGATGCTGCGCTGCTTAAAGGAATTCCGCATCCGCGGCGTTAAGACCAATATTCAATTTTTAGAAAACGTGCTGCAAAACGAACACTTTGTCAAGGGCGACTATACCACGGACTTTGTGGACCAAACGCCGGAGCTTTTCGTTTTCCCGAAAACGCTGGACCGCGGCAACAAGTTGCTGCATTATATTGCCGATATCACTGTCAATGGCTATTCCAACGTGGGCGTACAGCCCAAGCCGGACTTTGCGCCCCTAAATATGCCCAAGCCCTATAACGGCATTTTGGCTTTGGGTGCTAAGCATATTCTAGACACTCAAGGACCTGAAGGCCTTGCTGATTGGGTAAT
>USBV01000194.1 GCA_900553055.1 uncultured Phascolarctobacterium sp. | reverse complement strand
TATGGTCACCACATTCGCAAATGTTGAAAAGAGCAAAGAAGTTAGCCGCTTGCCCGGAGGAGGTGAGCATGGCGGCTGCGCCGCCCTCCAGCTCCGCAATTTTGGCTGCAACATAATCGCAGGTGGGGTTTTGTAGGCGGGAATAAAAATAACCCGTTGCTTCTAAATCAAAAAGCTTGCCCATATCCTCGCTGGTGTCATATTTGAAGGTGGTGGATTGAATGATGGGGATTTGGCGAGGCTCCCCGTTGCCCGGATGATAACCGCCCTGTACACATTTAGTATTGATATTCACATTTGCCATTTCCATAATCTCCTTTAGTTATATTTTTCTTGTTTAACCTCTGCCCCCACTCTTTGCAGCTGCAGCAGAATTTTATTATATTGGTCCAGTGCCTTGTTCAGCTTGTCGCTTTCGGCAGGAGCCAGCTGGGTTAAATCATAGGGAGTATCCTGATATACTATGTTCAGCCAGTTCATGTAGAAGAGGTGGGCATAGCTGCGCCATTTGAAAACAGGCTCCTGGGTGGTGTCGTTTTCAGGGAAGTAGAATTGGGGCATCTCGATGGGCAAATTTTTTTGCTTGTCCCGATAATACTCATTGGCCAAGGTATAACGGTCATATTCAAAATGGCCCAGCACAAAGATGCGGCGCAAATCCTTGGTGGCACAAATATTGATACCGTTTTCCACGGAGCGGGATAACACCTGCAGCGCTTTGCAGGCATCAATGGCATCGTCATCCACTGCTGTATGGCGGGATTGGGGAATAAAATAGCGGTCATCAAAGCCCCGTAGCAGTGGATGGTTTTTCACCGTGAGGCCATAGGGGAAGATGCCAAACATTTTGGCTGGAAGCACGGTTTTGTGTACACCATAGTAATGATAAAGCGCAGCCTGGGCGCCCCAACACAGTGTCATGGTGGAGTAACAGTGGTATTCGGCCCAATCGAGATAAGCTTCAATTTCTTTCCAGTAATCCACCTCTTCGAAGGGAATGGTCTCCACAGGAGCGCCGGTCATCAAAAAGGCATCGTAATAATTATCCTTGATATCATTGAACTCCAAATAGGCTCTATCCAAATAAGAGTTGTCAGTGTGGGTAGTTTCACGGGTGACTACGCGGCAAAAATCAACTTCAATCTGCAAAGGGGAGTTGCCCAAAAGACGCAAAAGCTGGATTTCCGTGGGCTTTTTCAGGGGCATTAAATTGAGCACGCATACCTTCAAGGGGCGTACACGCTGGGTGTTGGCACGCTGCTCGGTCATGGTAAAGATGCCCTCCTCCTGTAATTGGACTATTGCTGATAAATGATCGTTGACTTTAATAGGCATTGTTTCTTCCTCCTCAATACTAAATTCCCTAAAAATTTCCTATTTCCTAATAATTGGACGCTGTTGCAGGGGGCTAGCTTTTTGAGGCAATAAAAAAGCCTTCGTTCCTGCAAAAATACAGGGACGAAAGCGTAACTTCGTGATACCACCCTTATTCATCCATATGTCACCATATGAACCTCATCAAGTACGCAGGGATTTTGTTTACCCTTTAATACTCTAGCACTGTAACGGGTGCGCCCGGACGACCTAAAGACCTTTAGCAAAGGAAATTCAGTCCATCAGCTCCAAGACCATCTTCAACGCCACCCCTTGCTCCTCCTTGCACCCAGATGGAGGCTCTCTGTGGCAAGCTCGTGCGCTTACTCTTCTCTTCATCGCTCAGTATTAAGCTATGTGCTAGATGATACCGCAAGATGTTCATGGCGTCAACTATTTTCGTGAAAAATTTACAAATTGTGGACATCATATAGAGAAATGTAAATTAGTTTACAAAAACTTAGTGCTTGCCTTAGCTTTAGGAGCAGGAAAAACAGTTTTAAGATTTTTTGCAAAAAAGTGTTGACAAAAATGGAAAAGAGAGTAGAATAATACACAACACAGAAAACCTATAGAATAGATAGGTGTAATAGGTGTTGAGGGAGAGAGGAATTTGTGATGAAAAGATATGACGTAGTAAAGAACGTAATGTGTAGCATGTGCATGGGCAGCGCTATGTGTATGCCCTCTTGTTGTGCTGCGCAAAAACGAATGTGTCTTTACTATGGTTCTTGTAGATAGTTAACTGTAATTATGCTGCAGGCCATGGCGCCTGCTTTTTTTATTGACTATAAACCTAGTAAATATCTAGGCAAAGTAAGTGGAGTGAAGCTTATGTTAAAGGTAACAGGCATTCGCAAGGCCTTTAAAAATAACGAGGTTTTGAAGGGTGTGGATTTAGAGGTAAATAAAGGGGATGTGGTTAGCATCCTCGGCCCCAGCGGCAGTGGCAAAACAACCTTGCTGCGTTGCATTAATTTCCTTGAGCATGCCGATGCAGGTCAGCTAGATTTTGATGAGCAGCATCTTGATTATGCCAAGGTTAAGGGCAAGGAAATCAAGCAAATTCGCCAAAAAACAGCCTTTGTTTTCCAAAACTACAATTTGTTCTATAACAAAAATGCTTTGGAAAATGTGACAGAGGGCTTGATTTA
The DNA here is from genome assembly GCA_900553055.1 of uncultured Phascolarctobacterium sp. Taxonomy (GTDB): domain Bacteria; phylum Bacillota; class Negativicutes; order Acidaminococcales; family Acidaminococcaceae; genus Phascolarctobacterium_A. The sequence continues at coordinate 123 of USBV01000194.1, read as the reverse complement.
TGGCAGGGGCATGGATAAGGAAAAAGCCATCGCCATTGCCAAAAAGGCCTTGGACAAGGTTGGCCTTGCCGATAGATATGACTATTATCCCAGCCAGCTTAGCGGCGGTCAGCAGCAGCGGGT
>USBV01000193.1 GCA_900553055.1 uncultured Phascolarctobacterium sp. | reverse complement strand
ACAAGAGATTACTGATTTTGCAGTTCATCTTACATTCCAATGCCCAGCTCGGCCATGAAGCCAAGGGGCGAGTTGAAGAGCAACAGGCCGAGGATGACGCCGATGATGCCCATGGGCGCGGTGAGCATGATGACAAGGAGCTTGCGCACGTCCTGCAGCTGCAGCATGATGAGGATCATGATGAGCACTAGCATCAATGGCACGGGCTTGAGCAGGTAGGTGAGCGTTTTTTTGCTGTCCTCTAAGGAGCCGCCGATTTCGATTTTCATGCCGGCGGGCAAATTAGCGCGCATGTCTGCCAGCTGGTCATAAACCTCCTGCGTGATGTCGTTGCCGGTAACGCCTGCAGCGATGGCACCGTTGACGGTAATGGTTGGGCGCAGGTTGCGGCGCCAAATCATGTTATCTTCGCTAGTATAGCTGATGCGAGCTACCTGGGCTAGGGGCACGGCACCTTTGCTGGTAGGAATGGTGACGCTTGCTAATTGGTCAATGGTGGTGCGCTCCTTGGGCTCAAGGCGGAAGATGATGCCTATTTCCTGGTCGCCCTCTAAATAGGTGGCTGCCGTGTAGCCGCTAATCTGTGCCTGCAGTGCTGTGGCCACGGTTTGGCGCGTGATGCCCAGCTGCAGCAGCTTATCATTATCCACAGTGAGCTTCACTGCGTTGGTCTCCTCCAGCCAGTCTAAGCGCGTCATGGTAACGTAGGGATGCGCTGCCATTTGCTGGCGTACCTTTTGCGCATATTCCTTTACCTGCGCATCGTTGTTGCCGCTCACGCGCAGCATGACGGGATAGGGCGAGGGCGGACCGAGCGGAATGCTGCGCGAATAGGAAATCGCTTCGGGCAGCTCCCTGGCTGTGAGCTCGTTGATGCGCTTTTCCAAGCGTTGGCGCGCCTGTAAATCCTTGGCTACAACCACGAGCTGAGCGTAATTATCGCGCGGCTGCACCGGGTCGATAACGAGTACAAAGCGGGGCGCGCTTTTGCCCACATAGGTGGAAACGTGGTCCAAGTCTGGGTCATTTTTAATTAGATTCGTAAGCTTGCGAGCAGCGGCATCGGTGCTTTTAATCGAGCTGCCCTCGGGCAGATTAAGCTCAACGAGTATTTCCGGGCGCACGCTGGCAGGGAAAAAGTCCTTGCTTACAAAGCGCAGCATATAGATGGATACGCCCAAAAGAGCCACGGTAATGCCAATAATAACCGTGCGGTGGCCGAGCGACCAATGCAGCAGGCTGCGGAATTTTTGGTAAAAGAAGCTGTCATAGCTATCGCTTTTAATAGCGGTGGAGCGAATCCATTCATAGCCCAGCACGGGGGCTAAGGTAGCGGAAACGAGCCAGCTGAGGAGCAGCGTGACACTCATTACCGGAAAGAGGCTATAGGCAAATTCCGAGGAAGCGGCTTTGGAAAAGGCGATGGGCATAAAGCCAAGGCAGGTGATGACGGTGCCGGTGAGCAGGGGCCTGCCACAGGTGGCAAAGGCGTAGGAGGCGGCTGCTTTACGCTCCATGCCCTCGCTCATTTTTACTTCCATAAGCTCCACTACGACAATAGCATCGTCTACCAGCATGCCGAGGGAAATAACCAAAGCGCCCAGCGATACCTTGTGCAAATCAATGCCCATGGCAAACATTGCGGCAAAGGAGCCGAGCAAAATCAAGGGGATGCAGCAGGAAATAACGTAGCCGCTGCGGCGTCCTAAGCTAAACAGGCTCACTGCCAACACGATGATGATGGCTTCGTAAAGGCTTTGGCTGAATTCACTGATGGAGCTTTTTACAACCTCGGGCTGGTTAGCCACTTGGTTAAGCTCCAGTCCCAGCGGCAGCTCCTTGGTGATTTTTTGGATTAACAGGGCTAGATTTTCGCCTAACTGGATATTGTTGCCGCCATCCTCCATAGAAATGGCAATGCCCACAGCTTGTTGACCGTTATAGTACATCAAGGGCTCTGGCGGGTCCGCATAGCCGCGGGTTACCTTGGCAATATCGCCGAGACGAAAAACCTTGCCATTGGCATTAATGGGTAGGGAAGCGATATGCTCCACGCTGTCGGGACTGCCGGTAATACGCAAATAAGCGTTGGCTGTGTCCGTTTCCACCATGCCGGAGGGGTTCATGCTGGTTTGCGACTTAATCATAGTGGCGATGCTGTTGACATCAAGGCCAAGGCGGGCCAGGGCGGGCGCCTGTTCGGCTCCGTCACCTCCAAGGATATCGCCGCCGCGCTCACACAGAAAGTGGGCGAGCCGGTGGATAAGCGCAAGATCGTATTGGACGGCGACATCAAAAACTTCGGTTCCTATGAGGTCGAGGTAAAGGTATATCCCAAGGTGACGGCGAAGCTGACCGTCAAGGTGGAGGAATAAGCGGCCGCGCGGCCGCAGGAGATTTTCGGAATACGGAAAGGAGGGCCCGCAATGCCCGCGAATAACCGCAGCGCTGTTTCCGGCGGGCTCAACCTGTCGCTGGAATCACTCGGCGTAAACCTGCCGTACAGCATGGAGGCCGAACAGGCTGTGCTGGGCGCGGCGATCCTGGACGCAGACATCATTCCCAAAATGGTGGAGACGCTGCGCCCGGAGATGTTTTATGCCCGCCAGAACGGCGAGATATTCTCCGAGATCGTGCGCCTGTTTACAGGCAGCGCGCCTGTGGATTTTGTCACGCTTCTGGCAGCGGTGCAGGATGCCGCTGTTTT
>USBV01000192.1 GCA_900553055.1 uncultured Phascolarctobacterium sp. | reverse complement strand
GGCAAGGCGCTCGTCATAGCGCGCAGCATAAACGAGGTCGTCGCGCACGCGCGCGAGCCGCGAAAGCACTGCGTCCTCCTCATCCAGCTGCTCATAGGCGGCGTTGACGGATTTAATAATGCGCTCGCCATTTTGTAGCAGGCGTGCCTCGGCCTCCAGGCCTTCCTCCTCGCCCACCACTAAGCTAGCCTTCGTAATTTCGTTGATTTCCCAAGCATAGCGGTCCATCAGCAAGTCCTGCTTTGCGTTATCCTGCTGCAGCTGCGCCAGCTTCGTTTGCGCCTCTACATATAGGGCATATTCTTTTTTATAGGCAGCCAAAGCCGCCAGCAAGCTAGCTCCGCCAAAGGCATCGGTCACAAGGCGTGCTGCCTCGGGCTTTAATAGGGCTTGGTTTTCGTGCTGACCATGGATATCCACTAAAGCAGTACCAATTTGCTTGAGCACAGCCAAGGGCACCTGCACGCCGTTCACAAGGGCGCGGCTTTTTCCGGCAACACTGATTTGCCTTTTTAAGAACAAATCATCCTCTGCCTCAAGCCCTTGCTCGCGCAGAATGTTTTTGATGTCCTCCTGGTTTGTGATATCAAAAACAGCCTGCACCCACAGTCCCTCGGTCCCGCTGCGCACGTAATCTACGGAGGCACGACCACCTAAGACCATACCAAAGGCATCGATAAGGATGGATTTGCCGGCACCAGTTTCGCCGGTGAAGACGTTAAAGCCGGGCGTAAAATCCGCATGAGCGTCCTCTAATAATGCAAAATTATGCACATGCAATGATTGGAGCATTTTGTCACCGCCTTAGCGATATTCCTTCAGGCGTTTGAGCAAGCTCAGCACACCCTCTTTATTTTCCATAGCTACAAAAACAGTGTCATCACCGGCAATCGTGCCCAAAACCTCGGGCCATTTCATATAATCAATGGCAAAGGCCACGGACTGCGCCGTACCGGGCAAGGAATGAATAACCACCATGCTGTCGGAGGTACGCACATTCACAATGCTATCGTGAAAGGTGCGCTCTAAGCGCTCCACTGTCAGCAGCATGCCATGCTCCTTAGGATATGCATAATGATAGTGACCATTGGCATCAGGCACCTTCACCAGCATCAATTCCTTGATATCGCGCGAAACGGTCGCTTGGGTAACATCGATACCCTCATTGCGCAGGGCGCTCGCTAAATCCTCCTGGGTCTCTATCTTATGATTATCGATTATCTCCTTGATTTTTGCATGTCTGGTCATTTTCATTTGCATCACCTCAATTGCAATTTATTAAAGCTAAAAATTAGTTTACACGTTGCGCATTAGCTTTTGCTGCCAGGTTTGGTAATAATCCCTGCTGGTCAAGCGAATCAGCTTCATGGTATAGGGGCTTTTCTCGATACGCACGTAGGTATCGTCCTGCACCTCAATTACGTTTTCGCCATCACAGGAGAGCATCATCTCTTCACTACCCGGCACAGCTGTGAGCTCGATGCAGTCGGAAAGCGGTATTACCAAGGCTCTAGCCGTTAGGGAATGTGCGCACACGGGGGTAATCACGCTCACATCCAGCTCCGGCATTACCAAGGGGCCGCCTGCGGATAACGAATAAGCTGTGGAGCCCGTGGCGGTAGAAATTATGAGACCATCCGCTGCATAGCGACCAGAGGGCTTGCCATTGATAAACATCCTTAGATGCGCCAGCTTGCTGAACATACCCTTGGCTAGTACAAAATCATTCAGCGCATGGGCCGTGGTCAGCACATTGCCATCCTTAAAAACAGTTGCCTGCAACATTTTGCGCCGCTCGATGGTGTAATTCCCCTGGGCCAGCTTGCTAATGGCCTTGCGCATGCCGGGCAAATCAATCTCTGCCAAAAAGCCCAGCTTGCCAAAATTGATGCCAAAGGCAGGCACCCCGGCCGGCACTGTATAGCGAGCCATTTGCAGCAGCGTGCCATCGCCGCCCAGGCTCACCGCCGCATCCAAGGGCTCTAGATATTCATTATTATGCATGCAGGTTATATTTTCCTTATTAAAGCCCTGCCAGCCAAAATCGCCAGCCACATCCTCCGGCAGCAGGGGCTCCAGACCCCAGTCACGGCACATGGCCACGAATTCAGGCAGCGCGATATGCACCTTGTCTTTGCTCATATTAGGAAAAATACCCAAGCGTTTTGCTTTCATCTTCCGGGCACCTCTAAAATATCGATATTATTTATCTAAATCGCCATGGCTCTGGCTCACAAGCTGGGCCACATACTCACCACTCACGGCGTCGTCCTCGCCCAGCGTTAAATGCAATAAATATTCAATATTGCCCTCCGGTCCCTTGATGGGAGAAAAGTCGAGTCCGGCAATGCCAAAGCCCTCCTCCTTAGCGAAGGCAATGACGTTATTGATTACTTCCTCGTGCACCTTGGCATCGCGCACAACGCCCTTTTTGCCCACGTTTTCCTTGCCCGCTTCAAACTGCGGCTTGATTAAGGCGATAACAAAGCCATCCTCCTTCAGGATTTTGTGCACAGCGGGCAATATTTTATCGAGCGAAATGAAGGCGACGTCGATGGTTGCGGCGTCCACCTGCTCCGGCAGACTATCCTTTTCCAAATAGCGCACGTTAGTCCGCTCCATATTAATCACGCGCTCGTCACTGCGCAGCTTCCAAGCTAATTGGCCATACCCCACGTCGATGGCGTAAACCTTGGCAGCGCCGTTTTGC
>USBV01000191.1 GCA_900553055.1 uncultured Phascolarctobacterium sp. | reverse complement strand
GGTGCAACGCTAGTACAGGAAAGCATCCACGAACGTGGGTTGAGACTGCTAGGCTTTGGCTGCTTTTCTTCACTAGACGACAAAATGGTGCTCGCTGCTATGACCGGCGGTATTTTGCAGGCTGCGGCCATGGGCGTGGGCGTGATGCTGGACGGCGTGGCTACCTTAAAAGCAGCGCAAAAGGCGCAGGAGCTGGCACCGGCTGTGCTGGATTATTGCTTCGCAGGACACGTGAGCGCGGAGGAAGGCGCCAAGGAGCTGCTCAAGGAGCTGGGCCTCGTGGCACCGCTGCGCCTTGATATCCCTGATGGAGCAGGCGAGGGCGCAGCACTGTGCTTTACGCTTTTGGACGCTGGCATCAAGTCCTACAAGGAAATGGAAACCTTTGAGGAGGCCAGCGTGCATGCCGAGGTGAAGGAATTTTCCTTGGCGGAGCAAGAAAAGAAGGCTAAATAAGGCTTAATAAAGGAGACTAGGAATGGGAAAAATCTATTTAATTCGCCATGGCGAGACCGATAGCAATTTGGGCCACAAGTTCCAGGGGCAGATGGATTTGCCCTTGAACGGCACGGGCCTTTCGCAGGCGCGCCAAATGGCCCAATATATGGCAAGCAAAAAAATTGACGCTATTTATTCCAGCTCCATGCTGCGCGCGCGCATGACGGCGGCGGAGCTGGCCATGAGCAAAAGTATGCCCTATCGCTCGCTAGATTTATTGAAGGAAATCAGCTTTGGCGATTGGGAGGGCTTGGAATATGCGGAAATAACTGCGCGTTGGCCTAAGGAAATGGAGGCCTTTTTGCATCGACCGGCAGAGTGGGAGCCGCCCCACGGCGAAACTTTTGCTGCGGCGCAGGAGCGCTGCCGCTTGGCCTTTGAGCATATTTTTGCTGAGCAGGGTCACGATAAAAATATCGCCATCGTCTCCCACGGCGGCATCATCCGCTTGCAGCTGTGCCTAGCCTTGGGCATCCCGCTCAATAACCTATGGCGGCTGAGCGTTTACAATGTTTCCGTCTCCACCCTGAGCGATTGGCAGGGCAATTTGTGCGTGGATACGATGAATGTGGCCGACTTTTTAAAGAGCAGTGTGGAGGCGCACGTAATCTAAGCTGGGGACTTAAGTAAAGCAGCTTAACATATTTTTTATAATCCCTAGTTGACATTTGTATCCCAGTACTATATACTGATATTGGTATCTCAGTGGTCCGTTTAAGTTACTAACTTCTTCAAATCATAGATATAACCATTGATGACATGGGGAAGCCTCGGTAAAATCTTAATGCGTTCTTTGGGGTATTATCTATGATAAGGAGTGATTTCACAATGAAAGAAGACAAGACTTTAACCTGCTGCGAGTGCGGCCAAGAATTCGTATTTACCGCTTCCGAGCAAGAATTTTACGCTGAAAAGGGCTTCACCAACGAACCCCGTCGTTGCCCCACCTGCCGTCAAGCTCGTAAACAACGCATGGGCATCCAAACTGAGCGTCCGCAACGCGAAATGTTCCCCGCTACCTGCGCTGAATGTGGTAAAGAGACCATGGTACCGTTCAAACCCTCTAACGATCGTCCGGTATACTGCCGTGATTGCTTTAACGCACGTAAAGCTCACTAATTTTTAAAAATTGAGGACTGTTGCTTCGGCAGCAGTCCTTTTTTATTTTGCTTGGTTTTGTTAAGTAAGCAGGATTTTAGCAAATTAACAAGAATATTATAATATTATAGCTTTTAAAGACAGCCTCGCTGAAGAGCATATATTTGTGCTCCGCTGGGCAAAGGGGGAAGCGCTTTGCTTTATAGAGTATATAGTGTATCTGGATTATATAGATTTTTATGTAGCCTGCTGGTGGCGGTGGGCCTACTGATGCCGCTTGTAGTGGCCGAGGCCAGTGGTATTACCAACTATCCTGCCTTGGTGAGCCCTGATTATTGGCTTAAGCAAAATACTCAGGGGGAACAGCTGGTTTTAGATGCTAAGGGCATCAGCAGCTTGAACAGTAAAATTGCCAGCCTGTCGCGCACTGTTTATGATATGACTACTTATCCTGCTACCTATAGCGGCGATGCCTTAAAGACGAGGATTATGAATTATCAGGCATTGGAGGATGATTTATATTTAAACGGCAATAAGGTAAGCGAAAATTATAAAAATATTTTGCGTGCTCAAACCAATATTAAGGCCATTCCTAATACGGTCACGGTGCGCTATGCTGTGACCACCACTCGCGCTGCGATACGCAATTTGCCCACGGGCCAAGGGCTGTTTTATTACGCAGCCGATAAGGAATTTGATGTGCTGCAGGAAACAATGCTGGACCCGGGCGAGCCGGTAGCGATTTTGCATCAAAGTGCCAATGGTTATTTTTATTATGTACAAAGCTATAATTATAGCGGTTGGCTATCGCGCTTTAATGTGGGCCTCACGGATAAAAAGACCTGGCTGCAGTTTGCCAAGCCCAAGGATTTTTTAGTGGTGACCGATGCTAAATACTCTATTAAGGTGGGCAAGAACAATGTGCTGTACCAGCAGGGTGCACGCCTACCGATAGTGACTGAGCAGCCCACCTTTTACACAGTGGAGGTGCCGCAAAAGCTGCCCAACGGACACTTGCAAAAGTACAAGGTGAATGTGCCAAAAATTAGCAAGGCAGTGCACAAGGGCTATTTGCCCTATACTACGAATAATATACTGCGCAGTGCCTTTCGCTTTTACGGCATGCCCTATGGCTGGGGCGGCTTAAAGGA
>USBV01000190.1 GCA_900553055.1 uncultured Phascolarctobacterium sp. | reverse complement strand
ATTATTCTCGGCATGGGCTTGCCCACGACTGCGGCGTTCATCATCACCTCGACTCTGTGTGCACCTGCGCTGATCCAGCTTGGTATTACTCCCATGGGTGCATATATGTTTGCCTTCTACTTTGGTATTGTTGCCGACGTAACCCCGCCTGTTGCTCTGGCAGCTTATGCCGGTGCCGGTATCGCTGGTGCGAACCCCATGCGCTGCGGCGTTATTGCGGCTAAGCTGGCTATTGCCGCGTTCATCGTGCCGTATATTTTCGTGCTGGCTCCGGAGCTTTTGATGATCAACGCGACTGCCTTCACCATTACCTATAGCGCACTGACTGCTATTATCGGTATGTGGGGCGTATCCATGTCCATGATCGGCTTCTGCCAGAATCTGCTGAACACTGCTCAAAGAATCGCCTTCTTGATTGGCGGTGTGTGCATGATTATCCCCGGTACCTTGACCGACGGCATTGGTATTGCTTTAATCGTAGCAACCTTCTTATGGCAAAAGACTAATAAGATTAAGGGCGCTATCAAGCAAACCGAAGATTTGTAATTGAATACTCTTAGCACCAAATCCCTTAGCTGCAGCTTGTAGCTAAGGGATTTTTTAGCTTGGGACCCCTTAAATTCTAATTATCTTTTAAATTAATATTATATGTTAGATTTGCGGTGATGAGTTTGTCTGCGCCCTGGAGGGCAGGGCTACGGATGCTGAATTGGTGGATTATGCCAAGGAATTCTTAACTGAATTGACCCATCTGGTGGAGGAATATCAGAACTTTGAGGGCATTAGCGCCAGCATTGGCATTGCCTATACCGAGGCTATTGATGATGTGGATATTCTCCTGAAGAAGAGCGATGTGGCCATGTACGAGGCCAAAAATAGCGGTAAGGCTGCCTATCGCATTGCCAAATAGGCTGGAACAGGTTCTGCCTTGCGCAGGAGAAGTTTTTGTTGACAAAAGCCCATTCTTTTAGTAAACTCAAAGCATAAAGGGAGTAGCTGGCATGGCGCTAGTCATGTTTACACCATCGTCAGGACGATTGCGTGAGGCAATCCGGTTGTGTGAGTAAGTAGCGAGACTTTGTTGTAATTTTGTTGCAGCAGGTCTCGCTTTTTGTATTTGGGAATGCTGCGGAAGGAGAAGATTATGGATTTATTATTACAGTTTGCTTTATTGGCTCTTGGTTTTGTGCTGCTGGGCAAGGGAGCCGATTGGTTTGTAGAAGGTGCTGCGGGCATTGCGGCCAAGTTTGGCATTCCGCAGCTGGTGATTGGCCTGACAATCGTGGCCATGGGCACTAGCGCGCCTGAGGCAGCGGTGAGCATTGCCGCTTCCTTAAAGGGGAGCGCCGATATAACTATTGGCAACGTGGTTGGCAGCAATATTATGAACATTTTGGTCATTTTAGGCTGTGCCTCCGTAATTACGCCACTTTTATTAGCACGCTCCACCGCGCGCATTGAGATTCCCTATGTGATTGCGATTACGGCGCTACTGTTTTGGCAGGGTAGGGATGGCGTGATTAGCTTTACTGACGGTTTAGTCTTGTGTGTTGGCTTTGTTATTTACCTGGCGTACCTCTATCGCATGGCTGTGAATAGTGCGCCGCCCGAAGAGGAGGAGCAGGGCGAGCAGATGAGCCTTGGCAAGTGCATTGTGTGGACACTGGGGGGATTGGCCGTGATTATTGCGGGCAGTAATGTTACTGTTAACGCGGCAACAGCGATTGCAGTGTTTATGGGGCTAAGTGAGCGCATTATCGGCCTCACGATTGTGGCGCTGGGCACGAGCCTGCCGGAGCTCTTCACCTCCGTTACTGCTGCGCGCAGGGGTAATGCCGATATTGCGATTGGCAATATTGTGGGTAGCAATATCTTTAACATTTTGTTCGTTGTAGCGCTTTCCGCTCTGATTGTGGATATACCCTTTGCTAAGGCGTTTACCTTTGACTCTTATGTGGCCATTGCCTCCGCAGTGCTGCTGTGGCTGTGCGTGCTGCCTAAGGAGCGCTTGGCACGCTGGAGTGGCGCGCTGATGCTGGTGTGCTACGGCGCTTATTTGTGGTACATCATCTAAATGCGCTAAAAGGCGAGCTTGCACAAGCATTAGTAATAGGCAGCCTTTACTACCACAAAACCTGTAAAAAAATATACAGTTTACTACAAAAAATCTCCCACAGCCCCTTGTGTTGTGGGATTTTTTATGATAAAATAGTTCGAGTGTAAAAATACACACGCAGGATAATTCATCGTCTGTCTGCGTAAGCCGCGCAGTTATTGATGAAAATGCATCCCTGCGGAGGAAAAACAGGAGGAAACAAAAATGGCTATTATCTCTATGAAACAATTACTTGAAGCTGGTGTACACTTTGGTCACCAAACCCGTCGTTGGAACCCCAAGATGGCTCCCTACATCTTCACCGAGCGCAATGGTATCTACATCATTGACCTGCAAAAAACCGTGAAGAAGGTTGACGAAGCTTACAACTTCATCCGTGAGGTTGCTGCTTCCGGCGAAAGCATTCTGTTCGTTGGTACCAAGAAACAAGCTCAAGAGGCTATGAAGGAAGAAGCTACCCGCTGCAACATGTTCTATGTTAACGAGCGTTGGCTGGGCGGCATGCTGACCAACTTCAAAACCATCCAAACCCGTATTGCTCGCCTGCGCAAGCTGGAAGCTATGGAAGCTGATGGCACCTTCGACGTACTGCCCAAGAAGGAAGTTATCGGCCTGAAGCACGAAATGGAAAAGCTGACCAAATACTTGGGCGGCATTAAAGATATGAAGAAACTGCCGGGCGCTATGTTCATCGTTGACCCCCGCAAG
>USBV01000189.1 GCA_900553055.1 uncultured Phascolarctobacterium sp. | reverse complement strand
GAGCCGCGATGTGAAGACGCTCACAAAGCTGCCGGGCATTGGCAAGAAGACGGCGGAGCGTATGCTGCTGGAGCTAAAGGATAAGGTTGGTGCTGCCACGGGCGAAGTTGGCAGCGATTTTGGCGAAAGCATTGCTGCCGGAGGCAGTGGCACTGTGGCAGAGGCCATGGAGGCACTATCCTCCTTAGGCTATAGCAATAGCGAGATTATGCCGGTGCTGCAGCAAATTCCCGATGCCGATAAGCTCAGCGGTGAGGAAGTGCTGCGCCAGGCGCTGAAGCTCTTTGCGAAGAGGTAAGGAGAGTTTTATGGAATTCGATGACAGAATTATTGCCGGAGCAGAGCAAGAGACCGATGGCTGGCAATACAGCCTGCGTCCCCGGCTTTTAAATGAATATATCGGCCAAAGCCAGGTTAAGGATAACCTACAAGTGTTTATCAAGGCTGCGGCTGCCCGCCATGAGGCCCTGGACCATGTGCTGCTCTTTGGACCTCCGGGCTTGGGCAAAACCACGCTGGCCAATATTATTGCCAACGAGCTAAATGTAAACATTCGCGTCACCAGTGGCCCCGCCATCGAGCGACAGGGTGATTTGGCCGCCATTCTCACCAATTTAGGTGATAATGATGTGCTTTTTATTGACGAGATTCATCGCTTATCCAAAACCGTGGAGGAAATTCTTTATTCCGCAATGGAGGATTTTGCGTTAGATATTATTATTGGCAAGGGTCCTGCTGCTCGTAGTGTGCGGTTGGATTTGCCTCATTTTACCCTCATCGGTGCTACAACTCGCTTAGGTGCCATTGCTGCGCCCCTCAGGGATCGCTTTGGCGTGCAGTGCCGCTTGGAATTTTACAAGCCTGAGGAGCTGCAATTCATCATTACTAGAGCGGCGGATATTTTGGGTGTGAAGATTGACGCCGAGGGTGCTAACGAAATTGCTCGTCGCAGCCGTGGTACACCGCGTATTGCCAACCGTCTGCTTAAGCGTGTGCGCGATTTTGCGCAGGTTTTGGGTGTGGAGACCATCACGCGCCAGCTGTCTGATGAAGCATTGGCGAAGCTGGAGGTGGACCGTTATGGTCTGGACCGCAATGATAGACGGGTTCTGAACACCATTGTGAAAACCTTTGGTGGAGGCCCGGTGGGCATTGAGACTATCGCGGCAGCTGTGAGCGAGGAATCGGGCACGATTGAGGATGTAATCGAGCCGTATTTGATTCAGCTGGGCCTGCTGCAGCGTACTCCGCGTGGACGGCGTGCAACGCGTGAGGCTTATCGCTATTTGGGCGTGCCCATGCCGGAAAAGTAGGAAGATTGTAATATTATGAAGCTATTATTACATGCCTGCTGTGGTCCCTGTGCCTGCTATCCTACGGAAAAGCTAACCGGGGACGGTGTAGACTTTTCAATTTTGTATTTTAATCCTAACATTCATCCGTATAAGGAGTTCAAGCAGCGCTTGAGCACTTTGCGGGAATTTTGTGAGAAAAAAGAGTATGATTTAATCATCCATAAAAGCTATCCCTTGGAGGAGACGCTGCGCGGTATGCTGCATGAGTATGAGGTTGGCTCCATTCGCTGTGCTTATTGCTACCGGGTGCGCTTGCGTTATGCGGCGCAGTTTGCCAAGGAGCATGGATATGATGCGTTTAGTACTACCCTGCTCGTAAGTCCGTATCAAAAGCATGAGCTGATTAAGCGCGAGGCGGAGGCAGCTGCGGCGGAGTTTGGGGTGCCGTTCTTTTATGAGGATTGGCGCAGTGGCTACCAGCGTGGCGTGGATATCAGCCTTGAGATGGGGCTATATAGGCAGCAGTATTGTGGGTGCGTGTTTAGCGAGAGGGATAGGTATCAGATAGTAAAAAAAAGTAAAGGCGAGCCTCCGAAGGGTGAGTTTGTGGTGGTTAGTAAGCATATAAAGATGGTGAATAATAATTAGTTTTGCAAGAAGCTTTTGTTCGTCTACTTTTTCGAGCGACCGAAAAAGTAGCAAAAAGGTTGCGCACTTTTGAAAAGTGCGGGAAACAAAATCTTTTCACCCTCAAGGGGTGCAATGTGCTCGCCCAAAAAGATTTATCAAAAAGGGATTTGCCATATCCTGTTTTGGTAATGCTATGATGTAGTGTGGTCTGCTTGCGTTAGGTTAAGGAGGTGCATGCTATTGCTAAAAAAGATTATTATTACGTTTTTAGTGGCGTTGGGTTACCTTTATAGTGCTTTTGGATTAAGCAAAAGCGAGGCGGCGGAGCTAATTAGAGTGGCGCTTGTTCATAATCAGGCTACTGCTGAGATTAGCTGTGACAGTGACTTTGAAGTGCAGAGTGGGTCAAATAAATCGATATTGCCGAAGGGAAAATACTTTTTGCATATTGTTGATGGAAAGCTTGTTATAGACGAGCAGCATGCCTTTGGCAGCACGATTTCCGTGCACGCTCTTGCGGGCAAAGCCTTGCCGAGGCTCAATCAACGCTCCTACAAAGGCTACCTGCGTGCGCTTGCGGATAATGGAAAAATACTCGTTGTCAACTATGTTGACCTGGAGCAATTCTTGGCCAGCGTGCTGCCGACCAAAACCATGGTCGTGTGGCCGGACGAGGTCATCAAGGCGCAGGCCGTAGCAGCGCGCAGCTACGCGCTTTACCACAAGCAGATCAACCGTAATAAGCAGTACGACCTTACTGCCAACGATAAGGAGCTGCCCTACGAGGGCACCGGCCCGCGCATCGAAAAGGCTGGTGTGACGAAGCTGATTACGGCGACGCGCGGGCAATATCTGGCAGACGCTCAGGGCCTGCCCATCGAGGCGGTGACTACCTCCTCGAGCGGCGGCCTTACAGA
>USBV01000188.1 GCA_900553055.1 uncultured Phascolarctobacterium sp. | reverse complement strand
TTCCGCCTGACCGCCTTCGGCAGCCGCGAAAACACCATCGAGGCTATGGAACGCATCGTTAATGGGTTGAAGTAAAAGCTGTTAATGCATTAGCAAGCTAAAATTGCACAAATACAAAGCATAAAACACAAAAAGCCGTACTACCTACGCAAACTGTGAGTAGTACGGCTTTATTTATTATGCCAATATAACATTTATAAAGTTTCCGGTAGCGTGAATATACCGAAAAGAATGTTCGCTCAAGATTTTCTCCCTAGCGACAGCGGCAGCTCTAAGCCGTTGTCCTCGAGCAGCTTTTTGTTCGTTAAGATTTGCTGGCTCGGCCCATCGGCTACAATGCGACCATCGGCAAGCAGGATGGTGCGCTGGCAGGTGTCCTGCACCAAGTCCAAATCGTGGGTCGCGATGATTTTTAAATGCTCAAAGCTGTTGAGCAAATTAATCAGCTGGCGGCGGTTGCGCGGGTCCAAGGCAATAGAAGGCTCGTCCAAAAGGATGATATCGGGCGTCATGGATAGAATTGTAGCCAACGATACCAGCTTCTTTTCACCGCCGGACATCTTAAAAATTTGCTTGTCGCGCAAATGCGGAATGCCCACCTGCTTGAGCGCGTAATTAACCCGCCGCTCCACCTCCGCCTCGGGCAAGCCGTAATTACGTGGCGCAAAGGCAATATCCTCATACGCTGTGGACATAAAAAGCTGGCTATCGCTATCCTGAAAAACGTAGCCTATCTTTTCGCGTATTAGGGGCAGCGTTTTGGCTTCCACGGGGATTTCCTCCACGCGAATATGCCCCGTAAAGCCCAGCTCCAGCCCCACCAAGAGCTTGAGCAGCGTGGATTTGCCCACGCCGTTAGCCCCGATGATGCCAATGGCCTCGCGCTCGCCAGCATGCAGACTGAGCTGCTGCAAAATAGGCTGCTCTTTTTCGTAGCCAAAGCTCACATTTTGTATATCTATATGAATATGACTCATGCAATTTTCCTCCATCAGCTCAGGAACTTAGCTAAACTCCATGGCAACAGCCGCACCACAAGCAGCATTGCCAGCACAGCTAGCACGTAGCGCCAGTCCCGCCTGCTCCATTGGGGCACCGGGCCGCCATAATAATACTCGCCCTGATAGCCGCGCAGCAGCATGCTATCATAAAGATTATTAGCTCTATCGATGCTGCGCAACAGAAGCTGCCCCGCTAGCGAGCCCCACACCTTAAAATGCACGCCCTTTTGCTTGGGCGCGCGCAGAGCATAGGCCTGGGCGATGGTATCAGCCTGCTCAAGCAGCAGCGTGAGATAGCGATAGCTTAGGAGCAGCTGCGTCACCAAGAGCTTGGGTAGCTGCAAAAGGCGCAGAGCATAGCAAATTTGCTCAATCGTGGTCGTGGCAATGAGCAAATAGGATGCCAAAACTGCTAAAACGCCCTTGAGCATTAATGTAATAAAGGAAAGATAGCCAGCCTGAATAGCAAAATCGCCCCAATAAATAATGTGCGTATCAAAAAGGGGATTGGCAATGCCCACGCAGGCCACCAAAGGCAGGATGAGGCGCAGACGCCACAGCGTTTGTGACAGCGAAATGCGTCCCCAATAAAAGCCGAGTAGGGGATAGCTGGATAGCACGAGCAGCTTAAAAAGCGCATATTTGCCAAGGGACATCAGCGTCACAATATACGCCATCGTCATCAGCAGCTTGGCGAGGGGATGCAGTGTCGTGAGCGGCGTACTTTGCTGGGCCTGCTCCTCTAGGCTATGAATTTCGCTAATAGTGCCGGTGATTTTACTCATGCTTGATTACTTGATCATTTTTAAAGAATTTGAAGGCATAGCAGCAGCCCAGCCCTAACAGCAGCACCAGCGCGCTGCCCAAAAGTCCGGAGAAGACCGTTCCCCAAGTGGATTCGTTGCCGACAAAGGCGTAGTCGGGGAGCAGCGCCGTGGCTGCTTGGATTTTGGCAGCCAGCTCGTGCCACAGTCCGCTGCCCTCAAGCTCGGCCGTACCGGCAATTCTTTCGAGGGACCACTCTAAGCCATCGGGCTTTTCGGAAGCGGCGAGGGATAAACCGCCAGCAGCGACGATGGTTGCACCAGCCAGAACCGCTAAGGTTTGGGCAAAGCTATAGCGGCCTGCCCTATCGCTAGCTGCGCTATCATCACTGTGCAAAAGCTGCGGCCGCGCTTGATAAATAAAGAGCAGTACGGAGGCTATGATAGCTCCCTCCACTGCGCCAATAGCTAAATGAATGCCCTGCATGGTTAAGGCAAAGGCGTTAAAGGGCAGCTCCGTAATGCCGGAGGCGGTGGTTTCTAAAACCACGCTAAATGCGCCCAGCTGCAGCGTAAGCACGGAGCCCAGCAGGGCAGCAGCGATGATTTTGCCCTTGCTCAAGCCGCTGCGCATCAATGGCTGCCAAATTAAAAGGCCGCCCACAAAGCAGCCATAAAAGGCCATGTTCCAAATATTTGCGCCCAAGGCCAAAAGACCGCCATCGGCAAAGAGTAGGCACTGCATAGCTAAAATGCCAATCATGGTTAAAAAAGCGGCCTCGGGACCAAGCAATGCTGCCAGCAGCATGCTGCCACACAGGTGACCGCTGGAGCCGGTGCCAGGGATGGCAAAATTGAGCATTTGGGCAGCGAAAACAAAGGCACCCATAATGCCCATCAGGGGAATTTTGCGAGGATTATTTTCCTCGCGTACTTTTTTTATGGAATAAGCTGCCACCACGGTGCTGGCAGCGTACATGCTAAATGCTACGGAAGGGCTCACAAGAGCATCGGCCATATGCATATGAAGGTACCTCCTACTAGGGTTAAGATTATCTGCTTCTATTATAACATGTGGAGTACACTCGAAGTCAATGCTAGGGGCAGGGCTTGGCCGCGTCAGTTTACTGTAGGAATCAAAAGGACAGACTCCACCAATTTTGTCT
>USBV01000187.1 GCA_900553055.1 uncultured Phascolarctobacterium sp. | reverse complement strand
TGCTTTGCCAACGCTTGTAGGCAAGGCCTGCTAATAAGGCTCCAATCATGCTGCCAGGAAAGGCTAAAAGTGAGCCCGTGCCGAACATATTGCGCAGGCAGGAAATAATAAAGGCAATAGCAACGGCGTAATCGGGCCCTAGGAGCACTGCACCCAAAACATTGATGGCATGCTGTACCGGAAAGCATTTAGAAACGCCGGCAGGAATATAAATTAGATGCGCGCTGAGCGTACCGATAGCAATCAAAAGCGCAGCAGATGTTAATTTGCGTACTTGCATAGAATTCCCCTCTATTCATAATTAATTTAGAATCCAAAGTTCACTGATATTATACCATTTTTCTGAAGAAGTGTGATAGTAAAAAAAGGATAAGTGCCATTTTTTGTAGAATAAGAGAGTATTAACTTTGTTTAGTTTAGCAATAATTGGAGTGATAGAGATGAACCTGCTTGAGGGTATTAAGGTTGTAGATTTTTCTAAATGGCTGCCGGGGCAATACTGCGGCATGCTCTTGGGTGATTACGGTGCTGACGTTATCAAAATTGAGGATTTGGCGGGCGATGCAACTCGCAAATTCTGGCCGGAAAAGGCACCGGGTATGAGCTATTGGCATTTGATGCTAAACCGCAATAAGCGGGGCGTGGCCTTGAATATAAAAAAAGAGGGCGGGCGCGAGGCGTTGGCCAAGCTATTGGCAGAGGCCGATGTGTTCTTGGAGGGCTTCCGTCCCGGCTATCTAGCTCGCTACGGCTTGGATTATGAGACCATCCATAAGATCAATCCGCGTTTAGTGTACTGCTCCATTACGGGCTTTGGCCAGAATTGTCATAAGCCGGCGCATGATTTGAATGTTATTGGCTTGGCTGGCCTAAACAGCCTTGATGATGTGGGGGGAGCCTGCGTCAGTGAGGTGCAGGTTTCGGCCATCGGCAGTGGCTTGAACGCTTTGAGTGGCATTGCGATGGCGCTTTTGGCTCGCGAGCGCACAGGCGAGGGCCAGTGGCTGGATGTGAATCTTTATGCTACGGCCATGTCCATGCAGGTGACGGGCATCAGCTCTCTGTGGGGCTGTGCAGAAACGGGCGATACTCCCTTCGGTCGCACTGCCCATTATTACAATATCTATCGCTGCAAGGATGGTCGTTTTTTGACCGTTGGCACTATCGAGCCCAAGTTTTGGCAACGCTTTTGCGATTTAATTGCTTGCCCTGAGCTAGAGAAAAGGCAGTTTGATTTTGCGCATGAGGAAGAGCTAAAGCAAATAGTTGCTGCTAAAATTGCTGAAAAAACGCAGGCAGAATGGCTGGAGCTCATCGGTGGCGCAGAGTTTTGCGTAACGCCGGTATGCACGCTGGATGAAGCCTTGCAGAGTCAGCTTACCGTACAGGAAAATATCCTTCAGGAGCAGGAGTGCGATTTGGGCAAGCTGCGTTATATGGGTGGATCGGTGAAATTCTCTAATGCCCAGAGCGTGATTACCCGCCGTGCGCCTTATTTAGGCGAGCATACGGAGGAGGTACTAAGCGTCTTGGGCTACAGCAGCGAGGCTATCAATGCTTTGCAGGATGAGGGCGCGATTTAGGAGGTGTGCAATGTATAAGCTTTATAAATTATTTTTAGCTTTTGTAGTGGCTTGCTGCTGCTTTGTGGGCCTGCAGCCTGCGGAAGCGGGCATGATTAGCCTTGAGGATGAAATCAAAATGGGGCGTGAAACTGCCCAATCCTTGGAAGCAAAGTATGGCCTGTCCCAGGATTATTACCTTAACGAGCGCGTGGATAGAATTGGCCAGCGCTTGGCGGCAGTGTGCGGGCGTAACGAGATTACTTATTCCTTCAAGGTGCTCAATAGTAACGAGGTAAATGCCTTGGCATGCCCTGGTGGTTTTATTTACGTGTTTAAAGGCCTGATGGATTACATGCCCTCCGATACGGAGCTGGCTGGTGTTTTAGGCCACGAGGTTGGCCATGTGGCGAAAAAGCACACTGTGCATTCCATTGAAAAGCAGCTGTGGACCTCCTTGATTCTATTAGCCGCTACACGTGGGCAGGGCTTAGGCTTGGTGCAGGCTGCCCAGCAGGCATTGTTTGCTGGTTATAGCCGCACGGACGAACGCGGTGCCGATAAAGAGGGCGTAAACAACACGATTAAGGCCGGCTTTAATCCTTATGCCATGCTGATTACGGTGCAAAAGCTGGATGACTTGTCGAAGCAGGGCGGCGGCGCTAAGTACGGCCTGTTCAGCAGCCATCCCGAGCCGGAGGAGCGCGTAAAACGCGTTATGAAGCAGCTCAAGGCTTATGATATTCATCCCGATGTTACAGTAGCCGATGACAATCATGCCACTGTTACCGAAGGAAATTGGCGCTTTGATATTAACCAAAGCATTGGCAATACCAAGGCTAAATATCGCGCCTATATGTTGGCTGGCGGTTTGTGGAATGTGCGTCAACGCGGCAAGGTAAATCCCAATTACTTCGTGGTTTATGACAATGGCAGCTATGCTCATATTTACTATGATGATATTCAAGTGCTGACACTGTATACTCAGGATGCAGGTGCTTGGGGTAGCGCCGGTGCGTATGCCAGCGCTTGCGTGGATATGCTGCGCGATTGGGCTGTGATTGCTAACGAAAATGATGCCAAGGCAGCAGCTAAGGCGAAAAAGAAAAAGTAAATATGTAAAGGAAGCTTAGCTGTCTTCCTAAAAGTGATTATTAGCGCGCGGAGTGAAAAACTCCGCGCTTTTTCTTTATTATTTGCTAGCATTGTGATAAAATATCTATATTATGGGTTAGTATGTGCTGGAGAATGTCAGTGTTTTGCGTAATGTAATTTTCTACTGGCTAAGCTAGCGTACAGATAAGGTTCATTTGACAGGAGGCGAGGCAGTGACAAGTCAAGAAACTACATATGGAACGCTGTATTTGTGCGCCACGCCCATTGGTAATTTGGAGGATATGACGCCGAGAGCCCAGCGCATGCTGGCGGAGGCGGATTTGATTGCCG
>USBV01000186.1 GCA_900553055.1 uncultured Phascolarctobacterium sp. | reverse complement strand
CAAAATTATCCTCACCATGCCCGAAACCATGAGTGTGGAGCGTCGCAACCTGCTGAAGGCTTATGGCGCAGAATTAGTGCTCACCGATGGTGCCAAGGGCATGAAGGGCGCTATTGAAAAGGCAAATGAGCTGGCTGCAGCTACTCCGGGTAGCTTCATCCCCGGTCAATTCGTTAACCCGGCTAACCCCGCCATCCATAGAGCAACCACCGGCCCGGAAATTTGGGCTGACACCGATGGCAAGGTTGACATCTTCGTAGCTGGTGTAGGTACTGGCGGTACCCTGACTGGTGTAGGCGAATATTTGAAATCTCAAAATCCCAATGTCAAGATTGTGGCTGTGGAGCCTGCAGGTTCTCCGGTACTGTCCAAGGGTGTTGCTGGTCCCCACAAGATTCAAGGCATTGGCGCAGGCTTTGTTCCTGATACTCTGAACACCAAAATTTATGACGAAATCATCCCCGTAGAAAACGAAGACGCCTTCATCACCGGCCGTACTATTGCTCGTAAGGAGGGCGTGCTCATCGGCATCTCCAGCGGCGCAGCTGTTTATGCAGCAACTGTGCTGGCACAGCGTCCGGAAAACAAGGGCAAGACCATCGTAGCCTTGCTGCCTGATACTGGCGACCGTTATCTGTCCACTCCGCTCTTTAGCGAGTGAGATTTACGATAAAGTACCATCTACTTCGTCGAAAATCTCTAATTAAAATTTGGTTTATAGATACTTCCCTATATCTATAAATATATTCACATCCCATTTCCTAACTGAGAAGCAGCTTACCACTTGGCTGCTTCTCTTTTTTATATGTTGATGTGCAAAATAAAAAAGCCGCAGCACTTAGCTACGGCTCAATCGTTTTAAATATTATAATTATTTACTCCACGGGCTTGGTAATCATCAATAATATCCTGCAGGGTAATATTGTCCAAATAATCGGCAATGACCTTGCTCAGGCCCTGCCACATGGGCAGCGTCATGCAGTCATTGCGACGCTCACAGCCTTCCGGGTTCCAGTCCAAACAGGCAATGGGCGTCAAGCTGCCTTCGGTAAGGCGCAGAATGCTTCCCACACTGTAGGCACTGGGCGGATTAACTAAGCGATAACCTCCTTGAAAGCCCCTGTTGGCTTGGAGAATGTTCGATTTATTTAAGATGGGCACGATTTGCTCCAAATACTTTTTGGAAATGTTTTGACGAGCAGCAATATCCTTTAAGGCAATAAAGCCATCCTGTTGATGTAATGCCAAATCCAGTAGCATGCGCAGGGCATAACGACCCTTGGTAGAAATTTTCATTTTCAGACCACCTTTAGCAAGCAGATTCTAAATAGCATAAGCCTAGTTAAATTATATGCTATTATGCGCAAAGAGTCAATGCTTTAATAAACCAGAAAACTAGTTTATTTGGTGTATGCTGTAGGTGTAACATTGTTAACGATATTACCTTGGAATCGAGCCAATAACACAAAATTTCAGAAAAACATAGACAAAGAGGAGAATTAGTGTATAATATTATGTAATAAATTTGTGAAATGAGGTGGATTAATTTGAAAACTAATCTCCAAAAAGGTATTTTTACTGTGGCAGTGGGCTTAGTATTGTGGTTCCTGCCCGTGCCTGCTGGCTTAAAGCCCCAAGCTATGCATATGTTTGCCATCTTTGTAGCAACCATCGTGGGCTTTATTCTACATCCCCTGCCGATTGGCGCGATTGCGCTGATTTCTGTGGGCCTTACTGGCTTCCTGAAAGTTGTTAAGCCGGCTGAGGCTTTAAGCGGCTTTGGCAATGCCACTATTTGGCTTATTGTCAGCGCCTTCCTCTTTGCGTTGGGCTTCATCAAGTCCGGCCTTGGCAAACGCATTGCTTATAAGATTATGGCAGCCATTGGCTCCAGCTCCTTGAAGCTTGGTTATACCATGGCGATTACCGACTTTATCATTTCTCCCGCTACTCCGTCTAACACTGCTCGTGGCGGCGGTATCCTGTTCCCCATAGTGCGCAGCCTGTGCGTGGCCTTTGAATCTGAGCCCGATGAAAAGAGCAGAAAACGTATCGGCTCCTACCTGATGAAATCCACCTTCCAGGCGGACTGCATCACCTCCTCTATGTTTATTACCTCTGTTGCGCCCAACTCTCTGTGCGTGGCTTTGGCAGCACAATCCGTTGGCGTAAACCTGTCCTGGGGCGGCTGGGCTCTGGCCTGCATCGTTCCTGGCTTGTTAGCTTTAGTTATTTGCCCGTATCTGGTTTATAAGCTGTTCCCACCCGAGCTCAAGGAAACTCCTGAGGCTCCGGAAATTGCCCGCAAGGAATTGGCAGCCATGGGCCCCATGAGCAGCGACGAAAAGACCGTTTTGGGCGTATTCATTCTGGCTTTGGGCCTGTGGGCAACCTCCTCCTTCACTGGCTTCAACGCCACCATGATCGCCCTGGTATGCATCGGCATTATGCTGGCTCGTCATGCTATCGAATGGGAAGATGTTATTAAAGAAAAAGGCGCTTGGGATACCTTGGTATGGATGGGCGGTCTCATGAGCTTGGCAACTGCTCTGAACAAATCCGGCTTTATTAAATGGTTTGCTAAGATAGTTGCAGCTAATATGGGTGGCATCACTGGTATCACAGCACTCATTATCCTGTGCCTAATTTACATGTATGCTCACTATGGCTTCGCCAGCCTTTCCGCGCATGTTTCCGCTATGTTCGCTGCTTTCGCAGCTGTAGCAGTAGCAGCAGGTGCTCCCGCTGGCCTCACTGCTATGGCATTGGCTAGCTTGACCGGTATTATGGGCGGCTTGACCCACTATGCAACTGGTCCGGCTCCGATTTATTTTGGTGCTGGTTATCTGACCCAGGCAGAATGGTGGAAGATCGGCTTCATTTGCTCCATCGTGAATGTAATCTGCTTCTTGGGCGTGGGTACTATCTGGTGGAAGGTCATCGGTTTGTGGTAATGAAGCCAATAATGCCTCATCTACTTCGTCACGCCTCCTAGGAGTATTAACCATACGCCGTCGCACCCAAGGGTACAGCGCGACCAGCATGCGTTCACGGCGCTGCG
>USBV01000185.1 GCA_900553055.1 uncultured Phascolarctobacterium sp. | reverse complement strand
GTAGCGGTCGTTCGTCACCAAAAGCTCCACCGCCCGCTGCGCGTGCTCTAAGCGCCCCACGGCGTTGAGGCGCGGCGCAAGGCCAAAGCCAATATTATCAGCCGCAATGCGCTCCTTCGCTAGCCCGCTCGCTTCTATCAAGGCTCTTAGGCCCACCAGCTGGGTGCTTTCCATAGCAGCTAGGCCGCGGCGCACCAATTCACGGTTTTCCCCAATCAAGGGCACGATATCGGCCACTGTGCCCAAGGCGGCCAGCTCGGTGAGCTCCGCCCATTCGGGCAGTCGTCCCGGCTGCTTTTGCTCCAGCGCCTGGCACAGCTTAAAGGCAATGCCCACACCGCTCAGCTCCTTAAAGGGATAGGCTTCATCCGCCTGCTTAGCGTTAACAATGGCATATGCCGGAGGCAGCTGCTCCGGGACCGTGTGGTGGTCCGTAATAATAATATCTAAGGACGACGGTGCATTTTCTACCTCGTGCACGCCGCTAATACCACAGTCAACAGTAATGACCAAGGTGGTGCCACCGTCGGCAATGGTTTGCAGCGCATCATCATTCAGGCCATAGCCCTCATTTTTGCGCTGCGGAATATATGTTTCGACTTTAGCGCCCCTGCCCTGCAAATAAATATAGAGCAAGGAGGACGCACTGATGCCATCCACATCGTAATCGCCATAAACAGTGATTTTTTCTCCCGCCGCAAGCGCGCCTTCAATGCGACGCACGGCCTTTTCCATATCCTTGAGCAAAAAGGGGTCATGGAAGGGAGTTAAGCTACCATATAAAAATTCTCGCATAGACTCGGTGTCGTTCAAGCCTCGTTCCAGCAAAATCCCTGTCACCAGGGGCGAAATCCCCAGCTCTGCAGCGAGGCAGCCGGCCTTATGCTTATCGTAGTCGCGTATTTCCCAAATACGCTCCTTAGCCAGCATTATTTCTTGTCATCTCCTACAGTGGACTGCGCTTGAGCTTTGGGAGCGCCTACGGGCTCATCATGCAGCTGCTGGGTATGCTGTAGCATGGCAATGCGTTCCTCCAAGCGTTTATTTTCTGTTTGCAGCTTGATGATTTCCTCCTGCATCTTTTTATCCTGCAAATAATGCTTGGCCTTCATGGCGAGCAGGAAGCAGGTGGCAACCAGCACACCGATGAGGAATGCGCCTAAAATTACCAGCACCAGTGAAGATGTGAAGCTCCAAAAGATAAAGTTTAGGGATACTGCCACGGCATTTTGTACAGCAAAGATAGCTACGATGATACTCAGTAAAATCACTAAAATCAATAATGGCATGTCCGTCACTCCTTTACGCAGAAATTATTTTTTATAACTTGTTATATTCTGCTAAAAGCTTTATTTTTCCTGCTAAATTTGCACAAAATTCACTGTATACATAAAAAGCAGTACTGCGTTTAGCCTTACAGCCAATGCAGTACTGCTTTATGCTTCTTAAAAATCTTGATAAATGCCAGCGGCGCGCTTTTTCGTCGCAGTTTTGGAAATATAAGTTCCCTTCACCACTGTAAAGCCCTTTTTCGCCAGCAGGCCTTGGATATAGTCCACATGCGGACAGGGAGATTTGTGGTAATTGTCGCTCACCATGCAGGTGGATAGATGCACTACTACCTCAAAGCCATCCTCCTCAAAGCGACGCAAACGCTTGCGCAGGTTTTCCAGCTTCACGCTTAAACCCGCACCACAGCAGCCACCGCAGGTGAAGGACATGTAGCGCGTATCCTCGGGATAATCAACAAATTTTCCCTCACGACTGTAGAAGGCATGCGTGCAATTGTAGCCACAGCAGCGCTTTTGCACCTGCTCACATTGAATAATGACAACCAGCTTGCTCATTTTACCATGCCATAATCCTTGAGGATAACGTTCAGCATAGCTACGCAATCAGCGCAGAGCGGAGTCAGCGGCAGGCGCGGATTACCAACATCAATGCCGGTAACCTTGGTAACAGCGTATTTGATGGGAATCGGGTTGCTTTCCATGAACATAGCCTTAGCCAGCGGCACCATCTTCTTATTCAAATCAGCTGCATCCTTGTTGCGGCCCTCTTCATAGGCTTGCATAACGTCTTGCAGGATTTGGCCGTTGCAGTTTGCGAGTACCGAAATCAAACCAACAGCACCCACTGCCATGAAGGGCAGAATCAAGCCGTCATCACCGCTATAGATGGAAATGCGTTCGGGCAATACTCTGTACAGCTCAGCGCATTGTGCCACGTTGCCAGCAGCCTCTTTAATAGCCACGATATTATCAAATTCCTTAGCTAAACGAGCAACAGTTGCCGGAGCAATGTTGGAGCCGGTGCGACCGGGAACATTGTACACGATAATGGGCAGCTTGGTAGCCTTAGCCACAGCGGCAAAATGCTGGTAATAACCCTCTTGAGTGGGTTTGTTATAGAAGGGGCCTACTACAAGCACGCCATCAACACCGCAGGCTTCCATCTTCTTCACCAAATCTATGGTGGAAGCAGTGCAGTTGGTGCCAGCGCCGGCAATAACGGGAGCACGACCATTGATATGCTTTACAATGGTTTCCATGAATTTGATTTTTTCATCCATATCCATGGTGGCAGCTTCACCGGTGGAGCCTTCGATTACCAGGCCATCAGTGCCGTTAGCGAGCAGCCAATCGGCCAGCTTACAGCCAGCCTCATAATTTACACTGCCATCCTCAGCAAAGGGAGTGACCATAGCAGTTAATAATCTACCAAAATAGGGTTTTGTCATAAATTAATTACACCTCTTTTATAATTTGAAGGCATGGTGCAGCGCAGTAACAGCGTCAACCAAATGCTCTTCTTTAACAATTGCGGAAATAGTGGTATCGGAGTCCACGGTTTGCAAAATAGCGATATTCTTAGCAGCCAAAGCAGCTACAAAAGTAGCCATAATGCCGGGTACACCACGCATAGCGCTGCCTACTACGGAAACCTTAGCGCAGCCAGTGTTGCAAACATATTTGAAGCCACTTTCATCCAGCACTTTAATAGTGCGCTCTTGGTCAGGAGTGAATACGGCAAACATAGCCTCTTTTTCGGACAGGTTCAGGCAGCCGACGCTGATGCCGGCA
>USBV01000184.1 GCA_900553055.1 uncultured Phascolarctobacterium sp. | reverse complement strand
CGTGACCGTCGTTCCGTCCGGTTCGTCCGTGGGGCCCAGATTCTGCAGGTCGGCGTCAGCCACACCGCGCTTAAAACTCTGTTTGTATGCCACGCCGTCCTTGCGCACCACCTTGGTGCCGGTGGTGGGTGCTACGGAGTCCATATGCGCTTCAAAAAGCAGCGTGGGGGCGTCGGGCACAGTGCCCTTTACATAGGCCCACACATTGCCGCAGGTGCCGCCGGTTTTTTCGTTGGCCTTGTCCATCACAGGCTCCAAGCCCAGCTCGCGCAGCTTCGCCATAATCAGCTCGGCCTCGGCCTTTTCGTCCTTGCTGGGGCAGGGCACGCTCACGAGCTCAATAAATTCGTTCAACAGTCTATTTTCATTAATCATTTTTTCACCTTCATATTATTTATCTTCTACTATAAGCTTGAGCACATCGGGGCGGGAATAGTGACCGCAGGCGTCAAACTCCATGCGGCTGGCCGGAACCTTCTCCATATCCAAATCCGCATAAATAATCTCTTCCTTATCCCACACGGGCTCGGTTACATAATGACCATAGGGGTCGATAATGCAGCTGCCACCGCGGCACACGATATCGGGCAGCTTAGCCACCTCGTCGCTAGCATTTAAATCGCTAGGATACATTGCGCGTGTAAAGAATTGGTCGCAGTTAATATAGTAGCAGCGGCCCTCTAAAGCGATATGCTGAATCGTAGCCTGCCATTCGGGGTTATCATTCGTATTGCAGGAAATAAGCAGCGTTACGCCCTTTTGATACAGCGCCACACGCGCCAGCGGCATATAGCTTTCCCAGCAAATAAGGTTACCAATAGGTCCCCAGGGGCTTTGTACTACCGGGAAATAATCCTTATCCGCATCGCCCCACACCACGCGCTCGGAGCCGGTGGGCTTTAGCTTGCGATGCAGCGCAGCAATGCTGCCGTCGGGAGCAAAAATAATATTGCTATTATATAATGTGCCGCTCACAGCGTCGCGCTCGGAAACACCAATGCTCACATAAGCCTTCGCCTTTTTGGCGGCCTTGCCCAAGGCTTCGGTTTCCTTGCCAGGCACCACAATGGAGCCATCATAATAACGCTTCCAGTCCTCGCGACCGGCCTCCTTGCGGCTGCCCACAGTAAAGCCAAAGGTCATGCCAAAGGGATAGCAGGGAATCACCAGCTCCGGCAGCACGATTAAATCGGCCTTCTTTTTGCCGGCCTCGTTAATCAACGCAACACATTTTTTTAAGCTAGCCTCTTTATCAAACATTACGGGCGCCATCTGCACTACGGCTACGCGGCACACCTTTTGTAAATCTTGCATATATAAACCTCCACAATGCAAAGTTAAATACTGTATGCTTGCATAGCAAAACACAGTGTGTTTTACATTATACCACCTTTTGCATAAAAAAGGTGAGAAAATTTAACGTTTTTGGCAAAAAAGTATTACGCATATAGCAAACAAAAATCCCCCGGCCGCAGCCGAGGGAATCATATTATATACACAGCTTAAGCAACAACTTTATGCAAGTAAAAAACGCCTTTGCATCTCTTTTGCAACAACAATTCTTGCAAAAATATTGATTTCTATATTTATTATCTATAGGAGTCTAATTAATCTAATTAATCTCATGGCTAGAAATTTTATGTTATTAGTGATACAATATTGTCATTATTGGAGCAAAACCAACAAGGGGTGAACAAGATGGATGGGATAGCCTTAGGCACCATAATTATCGACTCGGCTTATAACATAGTTGAATATAACGAGCCGGTTCAAAAGTTATTTCCCGCAATAGCCAAAAACGCAAAATGCTACAAGGCATTATTGGGCAAGGATGAGCCCTGCAGCTTTTGTCCTGTGATTCGCAAGCAGGACTGCGTTGCACTGCCCGAAAGCGATACCGAAAGCGTGCTGGAGCTTGCCCTACCCGACGGCGACAAGCAGCATGTGCTTTCGTTTTTGATAAACGACCAAAAGCATCAGCCGTCCTTGAATTGTCTCAAATACAATTTAATCGGCTATTGCCTAAACAACCCCGCAGCCTGCCAAGTTTCTGAGGATGAGCGCGATTTGGATAAAGCGCTGGGCATCTATAATATGCAGGCCTTTTTGCGCCATGCGCGCAAGCTTTTGGACGACAACCCCTACGACAGCTTCAAGCTTATTATTTCGGATATCAAAAACTTTCAGCAAATCACCGCTACCTATGGCGAAGAAAAGGCCCAAGCGCTGCTGCGCGGCGTGGCCCAGCTCACCAAGGAATGCTATAGTGATGCCCTAGTGGCCCGCTATGGCGTGGACCAGGTGGTTAGCATTTATAAAGCGCCCTCACTAGAAAAGCAGGTTGAAATCGTCCAACGCTTTAAAGCATTTTTAGCGCAGACGGAAATTCCCAATGTGATTATTAAATTCGGCATTTATGAGGATGTGGATAAGGGTATTTCCATTACCCACATGTGCTCGAAGGCGCTGCTGGCTTTTATTATGTTTTTATAAGCTTTTAGTTTTGCACAATTTCTACATATGAGTTGGGCTCGAGCAAATGCTTGCCTTCCAACGCCACCAAACTATTTGCCTTATTTGCAAAACTGCCTTCTAGTGGTATAATATTAGCATTAACCTCACTAAAGGGAGCAAGCCTGCCCTATTTAGGAATAATTACATATCAAGCTAGCTACAGCTTGTTTTGGCAAGGGAGTAAGCAATTTGCTGCCGGGCGTGACATTTATGAAAAAGATTGCTATTTACTATTCCCCGGTAGGGGCTATACAATTGGAATACGAGGACGGTGTGGTCACCGCGCTTAAGAATGCGGAAGCCGGCGCCAAGGGCGAGCCACCTAGTGCGCTGGCGGAGCTGGTCTTTCGCCAGCTGGACGAATACTTCGCCGGGACGCGCACAGCATTTACTTTTCCCTATCGCTTGCACGGCACTCCGTTTCAAGAAAAGGTTTGGCAGGCGCTGCGCCAGATTCCTTATGGCGAAACGCGCAGCTATAAGGATATTGCCGAGGCCATTGGTCATCCCAAGGCTTTTCGTGCTGTGGGCATGGCCAATAATGCTAACCCTATTTTTATTGCCATCCCCTGCCATCGCGTTATCGGCGCCAATGGTTCGCTGGTTGGCTACGGCG
>USBV01000183.1 GCA_900553055.1 uncultured Phascolarctobacterium sp. | reverse complement strand
TTTCTGTCAATCCGGGTGAGCCGGAAAAGCCGCTCTCCAAGGTGGCCTCCGGCGGCGAGCTGAGCCGCATTGCGCTGGCGATGAAGACAGTGCTGATGCATACCGCTCAGGTGGGCACAATGGTCTTTGATGAAATCGACACCGGCGTGGGCGGGGTTACGGCGCAAAAAATGGCGGAAAAAATCGCCGCCATCGCCACCGTGGGCCAGGTGCTGTGCATCACGCATCTGCCGCAAATCGCAGCCTTTGCCGACAATCACATTTATATTGAAAAGCGCAGCAGCGAGGGCCGCACTGCCACCGTGCTGGCGGTGCTTGATTACAACCAGCGCCTGCAGGAGCTGGTGCGCATGACGGCTGGCGCCAGCACCTCCCGTGCCGCTTTGGAAAGTGCCACGGAGCTGCTTTTAGCTGCGGATGATGTCAAAAAGAGCCTGCGCAAGAGTGCTGCACAAAAATAATGCATAAGCTAGCTTAAATGAGCAGCGCCAGCGCGCTTGTTAAAGCAAAGCTATATTATAGAGGTGAAAGCTAAATGTTGAAAAAGTTTCACGAGCCTGCTCTAGACGAAATTTACGTTGAGGGCAGTAATGAAGAGGTATTCAGTGGGCGTCTCTTAAAGGTGCAGCGCGACCATGTTACGCTGCCTAACGGCAGCGACACCACGCGTGAATACATTCGTCATCCCGGTGCCGTGGCCATCGTGCCCGTGCTGGAGGATGGGCGTGTGGTTTTAGTAAAGCAGTGCCGCTATCCCTTGGGCACACTGCTGTGGGAAATCCCTGCGGGCAAGCTGGACCACGGCGAGGCCGAGGATAAGCTGGAATGCGCGAAGCGGGAGCTCAGCGAGGAAACGGGCTATGAGGCCGAGGGCTGGCAGCATTTGCTGAGCATCGCCACTACACCGGGCTTTTCCGACGAAATTATTCATTTATATAAAGCATGGGGACTTAAAAAATATGCCCAACACACCGATGAGGACGAATTCATCGACGTGCAGGCCTTCACCCCGGCAGAGCTAAAAAAGATGGTGGCAACAGGGGAGCTGTACGATAGCAAATCCCTGTGTGCCCTGTATGCGGCAGGTATATTATAAAATGACTCCTGGTAAATATACTTCCTATGTGATTTTGGCGTTGGCAGTGTTCTTTCTATCCACCTCCGGCATTTTTGCTAAGGTGGCGCAGGCGCCCTCGGGCATTATCGCCTTTTATCGTTTATTAGTGGCAGCAGTAGCTTTGCTGCCATTACTTTTATGCAAAAGAGAAAATCGTGAGCAGCTGGCGAATTTGCCGTGCAAGCTGTTTTTTACGGGCATTCTTTCGGGCTTTATCCTAGCTGTGCACTATGTGCTGTGGTTTGAATCGCTCAAATTCACCTCCGTAGCTAGCTCCGTTGTACTAGTAACCTTGCAGCCTTTGTTCACCATTTTAGGTAGCTACCTTTTGTGGCAGGAAAGCTGCAGTAGGGGAGGGCTCTTAGGCTGCTTGCTTGCCATCGCCGGTAGCGTGATTATTGGCTGGGGCGATTTTGCCGTGAGCTGGCGCGCGTTTTTAGGCGATGTGATGGCCCTAGTGGCAGCAGCTGTTATCGCTGGCTATTTTCTTATCGGCCAGCAGGTGCGCCGTAGTCTAGGCGTGATTCCTTATTCCGTGCTGGGCTATAGCAGCGGCGCTTTTTTCCTAGGGCTGTATAGCCTTGCCTGTGGCAACGCTTTCATTGGCTACACTCAGCAAACTTGGCTGTGCTTTTTGGGCTTAGCGCTGGTATCCACTATTTTAGGTCAGCTTATTTTCAACTGGCTTTTAAAATGGCTCAGTGCTAACGTTATTTCCATGAGCATTTTGGGCGAAACCGTGGGCACGTGCTTTTTAGGCTATGTGCTTTTGGGCGAGGTTATCACGCTGCAGCAGTTCATCGGCATCGTGGGCATCCTCTGTGGTATCGGTATTTTTCTCTACCAAAAGGACAAATAAGCGCCAGTGGCCTAGCCTAGATAGGCGAATTATTTAGTTAAATATGCGCAAAATGTTCGATAAACTACGAATATTATCTACTATATATTGGACAAACCGCCAAAATGTGTTAAAATATATACGAAACTGTAAGTAATCACCTCGAAATACAATTCGATTATTGGACTGGAGGCTGTGTATATGAGTAGTATCAGAAGAATCTATGTGGAGAAGAAGGACGCCTTTGCCGTTGAAGCGCATGGCTTGCTTGCCGATTTGCGCAATAATTTGGGCATGGGCGCTCTTAAGAATATCCGCATTATTAATCGTTATGATGTTATGGGCCTGAGCGACGAGGAATTCGCTATGGCCAAGGCTTTGGTGCTGTCCGAGCCGCCTGTGGATAGCGTTGTGGAGGAGCATTTGGAGCTGGCAGCTGGCGAAGTGGCCTTTGCTGTGGAGCTGCTGCCCGGTCAATACGACCAACGCGAGGATTTTGCCGAGCAATGCATTCAGCTGATTACCCAAAAGGAGCGTCCCATGGTGGCTGCTGCGAAGGTATATGTACTGGAGGGCGAGCTGAGCGCTGATGATGTTGCTAAAATTAAAGCATATTGCATCAACCCCATCGAAGCGCGTGAAGCTGAGCAGGCTAAGCCCGAAACACTGATTAGCACCTGCGAGGAGCCGGAAAAGGTTAAGTCCGTAGCAGGCTTCCTTACTATGACCAAGGACGAGGCTGAAGCACTGCGCAAGGAAATGGGTCTGGCTATGAGCTTGGAGGACTTGCTGTGGTGCCAAAAATACTTCAATGAAGAGCATCGTGAGCCCACTATTACGGAAATTCGCGTGCTGGATACCTATTGGTCCGACCACTGCCGTCACACCACGTTTATGACGCAAATCGAGGATGTGGACATTGTTCCCGGCACCTTCACTAAGCCCGTGCAAGAGGCTTATGATAAATATATGGCTGCTCGCGACGCTGTTTATGGCGAAAACACCGAGCGCCCTGTAACCTTGATGGATATCGCTGTTATCGGGATGAAGAAGCTGCGCAAGGAGGGCAAGCTGGACGATTTGGACCAATCCGAGGAAATCAATGCTTGCTCCATCGTGGTGCCCATCGAAGTGGATGGCAAGACTGAGGACTGGCTGGTTATGTTCAAGAACGAAACCCATAACCACCCGACCGAA
>USBV01000182.1 GCA_900553055.1 uncultured Phascolarctobacterium sp. | reverse complement strand
TGCCGGGGTATTCGCCACCGTGGATGCCGGCAGTGATGAGCAGGGTGGGGCCATCCTCACAGCCATTGATAATGGTCAGGGGTATTTTTACATTGGTATCGGGTACGGGCAAAAAGGTGCGCAGCTTATGACCTCGCTCCACCGTTAGACCGCAAATATTTAAGGTATCAGACATTGTTTCACTCCTAACATAGCAATATAGCAGCTCTTTGTACTTGACCATTATTATAACATATGATAATCTATTCACACAAGAGTTAGATAATAAATAAAATTGATTCCGATTAAGAGTAAAATGTGGATAGATGAGTGCCTGTGAGAATGTAGATACTCATCGAAGCCTTTTATAAAAGGGTAAAGATCTAATTGTACTTTTTCAAGAAATAGCTTGACAAAGCTAATAGTAATGAGTATAATTAAGCATAACAAGTCAATATTGAATTACAGGTGCTTAAGCTCAATAGAGAAGTCGGTGTAAATCCGACACGGTCCCGCCGCTGTAACGTGGAGTTTGTTTCAATTATGCCACTGGATTGACTCTGGGAAGGTGAAGCAAGCAAAGAAGCGAAGTCAGAAGAACTGCCTGTAAGATACATCGTCGCCAGACCTGCGAGAGACGGGGAGAGATGTCGTAAGCTCGACATATTATGTCGTGTTTATTATGATATTTCACCGTTTTTTAATAATCCTGCCCGTAGAGGGATCAGAGGATGGTTAAAGAACGGTTTTCTGTTTCTATGCTCTTAGGGCTGCGTGATGGCTGCGACCTTAGGAGAAGGGTCCAAGCCATCGATGCTCCATATTTTCTTGTTCACAGCCCTGGACAAGCTGTGCTTCGAATCCCATTCTCAAGTTTTCCTTTAGTTAGTTTAGCAACATTTCCCTTTCTCCTTCTTGGTGCTGCAGCGTAGGGGTGCGCTGTAGCATCGAAAATTCCAGCCATCACATAATCGTGGTGGCTGTTTTCTATTTTTTAATACTTTTTAGTGGAGGTTGAGCCTATGAAAAAGCTTTATTTAGCTGGAGAAGCCTATTCGTTAAAGGATGCCTTTCAGAATCTAAAGGGAGTCATCACTACTATGCCCGTACATGCCGTGGCCCAAAATGGTGAGGAATTGTACGGTGTAGAAATTGAGTATAACCCGAAAAAACAGGATATTTGCGGCATTTTAGAGGCTTATTTTGCCGTTGTGGACCCCTTTGCCAAGGATAAGCTGCCACTGCAGCAATCTGCAGTGTTCTACACCTCCAATGAGGATGTGCCGCAGCTAGATTATTATGCTCGCTTTTTGCAAAGTCGTGGGCATGAGCCCGGTGCCGCCTTGGGTAATTTGATCGTCAACGATTCAATTACCGCTAATACCGAAATCCGTCCCCTACAGCTACGCTTTGGTCGCTTGCATGAATACCATTATTTGGCGTAGCCCTAAATTGCTATATACGGTATGGACAACCGTATCCGTGTATATAAATGCTTTACTTAAAGTATCCTTCATGGAGTGCGTTCTGCCTTGTAACAGTTGGGTGAGAGCAGCTAAGGCAGAAGGCGCTACCCTCATAATGGGAGGTGATAGTCCCTTATTTACGATGCCGTTAGGCGCTTTGACAAGAATTAATTTAGCTAAAGGAGGATTTTTAGATGCCTGATGAACAAAAAATAGCTGCTGTTGAAGGCGAAAAGCCGATGACGGACCAAGAGCTGGAAGCTATGCTGCGTAAATCAGAAAACGTGACCGAATTCCCTGAGGTTACCTTGGATGAATTTACTGAACCTAGCTGGGATGAATGGGTGGAGGCTTGCAATGCTCTGCTCAAGGGCGCTCCCTTCGACAAGGTTATGTATACGAAAAACTACGAGGATATTACCTTTGACCCCATATATCGTTTGAAAGAGACCGATGCTATACTGCCCACTGATGATTATCCCGGCATGGGCGACTATTTGCGCGGTGCTACCTTGAATGGCTATGTGCACGAGCCCTGGGGCATTGCTCAAGCCTGCGATGAAACACTGCCCGCTGATAACAACGAGCTGCTGAAGGAAGAAATCGCCAAGGGCTCCACTGTTTATCATATTAAGCTGGATACTGCTACCATGAACGGTATTGATGCTAAGGACGCTGAAAAAATCGGTGATGTGGGCGTGAATGTGACCACTGTTGAGGATATGAGCGTGCTCTTAAATGGCCTGAAGCTGGATAAGTATCCGCTGATGCTTTATACCGGTGCCGGCGCTAAGGGCATTATTGCTTTGACCGAGGCAGCCTTGAAGGGCGCAGGCAAGGATTTACAGGGCGTGAAGGGCGTTATTGGCGCCGATCCTCTGGGCGAGCTGGTTGTTAATGGCAAATCCAGCACTTCCTTAAATGCTCTCTATGATGAAATGGCAGAAACCATTAAATATACTCGTGAGCATGCTCCCTTAATTCGCCCCGTTTATGTGCGCAGCGATTGCTTTACCGATGGCGGCGCTAATGCGGTGCAGGAGGTCGCTTACACCTTCGCTAGCGCTGTAGAGTATGTTCGTGAAATGCAAAAACGCGGTATTTCCCTTAAGGATATTGCTGCTTCCTTGTATTTTGCCTTTAACCAAGGCGCAAACTTCTTTATGGAAATCGCTAAGCTGCGTGCTCTGCGTCAGGTATGGGCAGCCATTATGGAAGCCTTTGGCGCTGAGGAGGCTGACCGCTCCATTATGGTACATGGTCGCAGCTCCCGCTTTACCAAAACTGTTATCGATCCCTATGTAAACATGCTGCGTAACTGCACCCAAACCTTCTCCGGTGTTGTGGGCGGCGTTAACACCTATGAGAATCCTCCCTTTGACGAGCTGATTCGTAAGGGCGATGTCTTCTCCCGCCGTATTGCTCGCAATTTGCATGTTATGCTGCAGGAAGAATTTGGCATGCTGTGCCCCATTGATCCGGCTGGTGGTTCTTGGGCAGTGGAATCCTTGACCAAGCAGATTGTAGAAAAGATTTGGGCTGAGTTCCAAAAAATCGAGGGCATGGGTGGTATGGTTAAGGCTTTGCAAGCTGGCTATCCCCAAGAGCAAATCGCCAAAACCTTGGACGAACGCTTCAAGGCTTTGGAGCTGCGTAAGGATCGTGCTGTAGGCGTTAATATGTATCCGAATATGACCGAAGAGCCCCTGGAGCGTC
>USBV01000181.1 GCA_900553055.1 uncultured Phascolarctobacterium sp. | reverse complement strand
CTATGGCTGGTGCGGCAAGGGCGTGGCTATGCGCGCCAAGGGCTTGGGCGCAAACGTTATTGTCACCGAGGTGGACCCCATTAAGGGTATCGAGGCTGTTTTCGATGGCTTCCGCGTAATGCCCATGATCGAGGCTGCCAAGGAAGGCGATATTTTCGTCACCGTTACCGGCTGCAAGGACGTCATCACCAAGGAGCATATGCAGGTGATGAAGAATGGCGCAGTTATGTGCAACGCCGGTCACTTTGATGTGGAGGTTAACAAGCATCACCTAGAGGAGCTGTCTGTAATTCCTCCCTATGAAGTGCGCAAAAACATCATGACCTATACTACTGCTGATGGTCGCAAGCTGAACCTGCTCGGCGAGGGCCGTCTGGTAAACCTGGCCTGCGGCGATGGTCATCCCATTGAAATTATGGACCTGTCCTTTGCTATGCAGTTCTTGGCCATGAAGTATTTGCTGGATAATAAAGGCCAATTGGAGAACAAGCTCTATGTGCTGCCGGAAGAGCTGAATACTGAGGTTGCAGCCTTGAAGCTGCAGGCTATGGGTGCTGGCATCGACACTTTGAGCGAGGAGCAGAAAGCATATTTAGCTGCTGAATAATCATGGAAAAGAAATTATTAACGAAAAAAGTGGCCTGCGCTGCCATCGTGGAGATGGGGCATAAGCTGACGGAAAAACATTTGGTAGCGGGCTCCTGGGGTAATATTAGCACTTTAACCCGCAAGGGTATTGCTATTACTCCCTCCGGCTTGGGCTACGAAAAATTAACCCCTGCAGATATCGTCATTGTTGACGCTGAAGGTCAGGCTTTGGCAGGCAAGCATATTCCTTCCTCTGAAACCAAGGTGCATTTGGCTATTTACAAGGCCTTTCCCGAGGCAGGAGCAGTAATTCATACCCATAGCATTTACGCAAGTGCCTTGGCTGCCATGCACGAGGATGTGCCCGCTGTTATCGAGGATATTGTGCAAATTTGCGGTGGCAAGGTGAATTGTGCAGAATATGCTATGACAGGCACGCAGGAGCTGGCTGATGCTGCTGTAAAGGCTCTGGCAGGGCGCAAGGCCTGCCTATTGGCCAATCATGGCGCTGTCTGCTGGGGCAAGGATTTAGCAGAAGCCCTTTTGGTAGCAGAGATTTTGGAAAAGGCAGCCCAAATCGTCGTGCTCTGTAAGAGCTGCGGTGGCAAGCTTCACGAGCTGGACGCAGCAGATTCCGAGGCCATGCATACCTTTTATGAAGAGCATTATTCCAAACGCCAGCGCGGCGAGGAATAATTAATTCAAAGCTTTGAGGGGTGATATTTTGAGTAAATTATTGATTAAAAATATTGAACTATTGCATACTCCTAACGGGGAACTGCAAAATATCGCTATTGAGGATAAAAAGATTGCCTATGTGGGCAAGGAACTACCTGCTGGCTTTGAGTCCGCTGAGGTGCTGGATGGTAAGGGTAAGCTTGCTACCGCAGGTATGGTCAATACCCATGGTCACGTATCCATGACTCTGCTACGCAGCTATGCGGATGA
Source organism: uncultured Phascolarctobacterium sp. (assembly GCA_900553055.1). GTDB lineage: Bacteria > Bacillota > Negativicutes > Acidaminococcales > Acidaminococcaceae > Phascolarctobacterium_A. The sequence goes on along the minus strand of USBV01000181.1, from coordinate 1,641 downwards.
TATGGCCCTGATGGACTGGCTGGAAAATAAGATTTGGCCCATCGAAGCAAAAATGAACGCTAATGATATTTATTGGGGCGCAATGCTGGGCATTGTGGAAATGCTGAAGGGCGGCACCACCTGCTTTGCTGATATGTATTGCTTTATGGAGGATGTGGCCAAGGCTTGTGTAGAAACGGGCATGCGCGCTAACCTATGCCGCGGTTTGATTGGTGTGGCTCCTGATGCTGATGTGAAGCTGGCTGAAAACGATGTACTGGCCGAGAATTGGCAGGGTGCAGGCGAGGGCCTGATTCGCGTTACTTATGGTCCGCACGCTCCCTATACTTGTCCCATTCCTTATTTGGAAAAGGTCATCAAGGCAGCAGCTGATCACAAGGCAGAAATTCAAATGCATTTGTGTGAGACTAAATTTGAAGTGGAAAGCTATGCAAAGGAGCATGGTATTACTCCCATTAAGATGATGGATAAGCTGGGCATGTTCGAGCTGGGTACTATTGCCGCTCATGCTGTGCACCTAACTGATGAGGATATGGATATTATGGCTGCGAAAAAGGTGCGTGTAGCGCATAATCCGCAAAGCAATTTGAAGCTGGCCAGTGGTATTGCCAATGTAGCCAAGATGCTGGAGAAGGGCATTTGCGTGGGCTTAGGCACTGATGGCGCGTCCAGTAACAATAACCTTGATATGCTGGAGGAATGCCGTGCCGTGGCCATGCTGCACAAGGCAACCACCTTTAACCCGCTGGTAGTACCTGCCGCAAAGGCTTGGGATATGGCCACTGTGGATGGTGCCAAGGGATTGGGCTTTGAAGGCTTGGGTAAGCTGGAGGCTGGTCAATTGGCTGATATCGTGCTGTGGGATACCCATAAGCCCTATTGGTATCCGCGTCACAATAAGCTCTCCCAGCTGGTATATGCAGCAAACAGCAGTGATGCTGACACCATTATTGTTAACGGCAAAAAGGTGCTGGAGGGCGGCAAGCTCCTAACTTTTGACGAAGAAAAGATTTACGCCGAAGCACAGGCTTGTGCTGAACGTTTAGTTAACAAATAAGCTTCATTTATTGAGGAAGTATTTCAGGAGGAGAATTATGGCAAAAATCATTACCAAAGAGTTAATTGCTCCGCAGGTCTACGAAATGGTTGTAGATGCACCGCTCGTAGCACACAAATGCAAGCCCGGGCAGTTTGTAATTGTGCGTACTGACGAATTCAGCGAGCGTGTGCCCCTGACCATTGCAGACTTTAATCGTGAGGCAGGCACTATTACCCTGATTATTCAAGCCATCGGTAACAGCACTCATCATCTGTGCGAGGCCTTGGGCGTAGGCGACGACATTCTGGACGTTGTTGGTCCTTTGGGTCGTCCCTCTGAAATGGAAAAATTCGGTACCGTGGTCGTAGTTGGCGGCGGTATTGGTGTTGCACCTGTTTATCCCATCGCTCGTGCTTATCATGAGCTGGGCAACAAGGTTATTTCCATCATTGGTGCCCGCAGCAAGGATTTAATTATTTGGCAGGATAAGATGGCTGCCATCAGCGATGAGGTAATCCTCACTACTGACGATGGCTCCGTAGGCCATAAGGGCTTTGTAACTGACCCCTTGAAGAAGATGCTGGAAGAGGGCACAAAGATTG
>USBV01000180.1 GCA_900553055.1 uncultured Phascolarctobacterium sp. | reverse complement strand
GGGGTGCGCACCCCCAGCAGCTTATACGGCACAATTTCATTTTTATGAGCAAAAATAGGCAGGCTTGCCGGATGAGCGCCAATGCTTGCCATGGCCTCATCCAGCAGCTCCCGATTAATCTTTAATAACATCAGCTTTCACTCTTTTCTACAACAGCAAAGGCATTGTGATTATGAATGCTTTCCACACTCTCCACCTCGGCCCGATACCAGGTGATGCGCTTATCAGCCTCTAGCCGCAACGCGATTTCACGCACTGCATCCTCCACAAAGCGAGGATTTTCATACGCATGCTCCGTCACAAACTTTTCGTCCGGACGCTTTAACAGGCCGTACACCGGCGCACTAGCGACAGCATCGGCAATTTCAGCAAGCTCCTCCAGCCACACCAGCTCATTAGCTTCAATTTCAATTTTCGCCCAAGCCCTTTGGTTATGTGCACCATAATCGCTAATTTCCTTGGAGCAGGGGCACAGCGTTTGCATGGGCACAACAGCCTTAATCTTCAGCTTAAACTCCTTGCCCTTCTCCGCCTTATATACACAATCAATATCCATCGGCGCAGTCATACCGCTCACGGGAGCAGTTTTGGTAATAAAATATGGGAATTCCAGCTGAAGAAAAGCCTTCTCAGCCTGCAGATGCTCCTTCAAATGGTCCAAAATGCCTTCAATCTCGGCCAAGCCCACCGGGCCCAGCTCACGCATGCATTCCACAAAGCGGCTCATATGCGTACCGCGCATATCATGGGGCAAATCCACTGCCAAGAGCACCTTGGCCACGCTGTGCTGGGTGCCGCGCTCCCTATCGCGCAGCTCGATGGGCCAGCGCAAGTCCTTAATACCCACGTGTTTAAGCGGAATGCGGCGCAAATCCTTTTCACTCTGTACATCCTTCAACTTATTCACCTCGATATACGCAGCCGCTGGTGCGAGTCTCCCACACCTCTACCTCGTAAAGGTGATAGTGGTCGCTCTTGAGCAGGTCTTGCAGCTTATTCCAAACCCATACGCTAATATTTTCCGCAGAAGGCACAGGCAACACATCGTTCAAGCAGGCATGGTCCAAATGCACCAAAACCTCCTGCTTCACCAAATTCTTCAGCTTAATAAAATCAATCACCATACCCTCGTGGTCCGGCGTTCCCTCCACCTTCACCACCAGCTTATAGGTATGGCCATGCAAATGCTCGCACTTGCCGTTATATGCAGGCAAATAATGTGCCGCATCAAAATCAAACTCTTTAATAATAATCACTTGTATTCTCCTCCATATAAGGTTAACCCAGCAAAATTATCCACCTGACGCAGTGCCTCATAGGCTACAATCGCTACGGAATTGGATAAATTCAAGGAGCGCGCTTCCTCAATCATAGGAATGCGCACGCAGCAATCAGGATATTCCTCGCGCAGCTTATCCGGCAGTCCCGCAGTTTCCTTGCCAAAAATCAGCAGGCTGTCCGCATCATATTTAACATCGGCATAGGATTTGTGTGCCTTGGTAGTCAGCAAAAACTTGGAATTATCCTTGTATTTTTCCAAAACCTCGTACACGCTGTCATAATAGTGAATATCCACTAAATGCCAATAATCAAGGCCAGCGCGCTTTAAATATTTATCCTCTACAGAAAAGCCCAACGGGCGTACTAAATGTAAATGGCAGCCGGTTGCCGCGCATAAGCGGGCGATATTGCCGGTATTGCCAGGAATTTCGGGTTCAACTAAAACAATATGCATTATTCTTGCTCCTTTATCAGCTCATCCACACGCTCGCGCATGCTCTTTTGCTTTTTCTTTTTATCCTTCTTTTTGTTTTTATCCTTGTCCTTATCGCGTTTATCCTTCTTCTCCTGGCCTCCGGGCATGCTTAGCATTTTTTGGTAGGTAGCCATGATTTTTTCGCAATACAAGGAGCCCATGGCCCAGGTGCCGTTCAAGCCGTACCAGGTATCCACCATGCCTCGCTCCATGCGAATATTATGGGCTAGCTCATAGCGCGGGTCCACAATTTTAGTTTGCGGGCGCTTTTTTTGTGTATAAGCCAACAGATGCTGCACATGCGCGCGCACGCCCAGCTCCGGCGTTTTAAAGCTGGCACCCTTCACACCGCCACCAGTGGTGCCCAAGCCACAGAAATTGTTTTGGTTATGGTGCACGTCACCGCCATAGGCGTAGGTACCCGTTTCGACCAAGGATTGGGACAGTGCCAAATCGGGGCGAATGCCTTCGCGCTCGGCCTCCTGCCAATATAAGTCCACCAGCTCCTCCACACTGCAGGCCAAGCGTACCTTGGGATTATTTTGCTTAATCAAGGCCACAGCCTGTTTTTTCGTGGCCTCTACCTCGCCAAAGATGCTGATGCTCTTATAATTTTCGGGTAGCTCCGTGCCTAAAAAATAGCTCTTGCCATCCTTTTCCACCAGCATGCTGCTTTGCTTTGCCGGCGCTTTAGTATTTGTTTTAGGAGCGGACTTAGGCTCAGCCTTGCCCTTTGGTGCGACTTTAATAATTTTCGGAGCTGTGCTCACCACTTGTTTTTTACCAGTATATTTGATGACCTTGGCAGCCTCTGCACCGCTCACCGCAGCGAGCAGGCTTAAGGCCACGCCCAGGGCCAATACGCTTTTCAAATTCATATATGCAACTCCTGTTGTAAATTTACACAATCTATAGCTACAATTTTACCCCATAACCCAAGTCCTTGTAAAGTTTTTCCGACCATTCTTCTAGATAATTCACAAAGAGGTAATTTTTTAGTATAATATAGGTAAGAAAAAAGACAGCACAGGGCTGTCTACCAAAGGAGGAACGCTTATGTCCGCAAAATTCCATTATATTAATCACGCATGCTTTGTAATTGCTAAAAACGATTCTGCCATTATTTTTGACCCGTATCTGGACGGCAATCCCGAAGGACTCACCGCCGATGACATTAAGGTGGACTATATTTTTATTAGCCACGCTCATTTTGACCATTTGGGCAGCGCCTTTGAAATTGCTAAAAAGTGTGACGCTACCATCATTTCCACCGCGGAAATCGCCGGTATGGCGGGCGAAGCTGGCTGCAAGGCCCACGCTATGCACCTAGGCGGCACCTATATGTTCCCCTTCGGCAAGGTGCGCGTAACTCTGGCCTTCCATGGCTCCGGCGTAGCTGGCGGTCATGCTTGCGGCTTCGTAGTTGATTTTTATGGCACCAAGCTTT
>USBV01000179.1 GCA_900553055.1 uncultured Phascolarctobacterium sp. | reverse complement strand
CCGCTAATAGCGGTGATAGCCTCAATTGCTTTTTCGTCAACAAATTCAATCTCGCCGCAGCTGCTAAAAATCGCCGCTGCATCAGCGCGCATAGCCTCGGTCACAGCCTCGTCGCAGCAAATCGCAGTCATGCCTGCGCCCACAGCCAAGGGAGTGTTGGGCATGGTGCGAATTACGGGATAACCCGGCGCATAAGTGTGCAGCTGCGCAATGCTCACACTGCCCATAATGGACAGCAACCAAGCATTCGGCTTCATGGCAGCCACCAGCTCCGCAGTGAGGGCTACCGGTGCTACCTGTGGCTTTACGGCAAAAATCACCAAATCTGCCTCAGCCACCGCAGCCTTATTATCAGTCATAGCGTTAACGCCATACTTTTCGTTTAAATAATCACAGCGCTTTTGCGTGCGATTGCCCACAAAAATATCACTAGCAGCGAGCAAGCCGCCACCAAGGATACCCTTAATAATAGCTTCGGCCATAGCGCCGCCGCCAACAAAGGCAATTTTCTTTGCCTCTAAGCCTTTTATTTTTTCCAAGGCTGTTCCCCTCTTTCGTCATACATCTCTTCGCCCGCATCTATATCTACATTTTTCGGAGCGCAAATCAAAATATCGCGGCCTAATTTTTTCATAGTACCACCCAAGGCATAAATCGTACCGCTGATAAAATCAGTCATACGCTTAGCCAGCACATTATCCGTGCCTTTGAAATTTACCACTACCGGCTCATTGCTGCGCAGATAATCGGCAATTTTCGGAGAATCGTCAAAGCTTACCGGCTCCAAAACGACTACATTAATCAGCTTATTGGCAACGGGCAAATTCAAGGTGCGGCTGCCCATTTTGCTTCCCTCTGCTTGCTTATCGGGCTTAGCAGCTGGCTTAGAGCTCTTAAAGCTCAGCAAGGATTTCTTTTCTTTTGCCGCCGGCACCACGGGTTCGGGCAGCTTCACCGGTGTTCCCTTGGTCTCAGCAGGAATGCTGGGAGTTACATTCTTTTTGCGGAACAGGGAATGCTTTTCCGGCTGCTCGGTAGCAGCATTTTCTTTAGTCAAAGGCTTTTTCACATCAAGCTCTTCGTCTAAAACATCATCATCTTCATCATACAAGCTAAGGGCGTCCATTATTTTGTCGATTATTTTCATATATTCACCAGCCTTACTAAAGATTTAGAATTTATAATTATAATCACGTTGACCAAAAAGTGCTGTACCCACGCGCACTACATTGGCACCTTCTTCGATAGCAATCATATAATCGCTGCTCATGCCCATGGAAAGCACATCAATTTCAGGATATTGCTCACGCAGGCGCACAAAGGCACGATAGCCAGCAGCAAAAACAGGTCTAGTTTCCTCCACGTCCTCACATTTTTGCGCTATCACCATCAAGCCGCGCAGGCGCACATTTTTATATTCTGCCAGCTTGGGCAATAGTGCTAAATACTCTTCCTTATCAAGGCCCGACTTTTGCTCTTCATGGGCAATATTCAGCTGCAGCAAAATATCCTGCACCTTGCCGATGCGCGCAGCCTCCTTATCCACCGCAGCCAAAAGATGCTCGCTATCCACGGATTCAATCAAATCAAAATGCGCTACCGCCTGACGCGCTTTATTAGTCTGCAAATGACCAATCAAATGCCAATAGCCCTGCTTACCAATAGCTTCCTGCTTATGCTTAGCCTCCTGCACGCGGTTTTCACCAATGTTTTGCACGCCCAAGGCCAAGCTTGCGGTAATAACCTCCGGCGGATGATTTTTGGTAACGGCAACCAAGCTTACACTAGCACCAGTAATTTTGGGCTCCTTGCGTTTATCTAGAGCAGCCTGAATCTTTTGCTGCACAAGCTTTACATTATCAGCTAACACTCTACTTGCCTCCTACTCTTACGTGGCAATGTTTCTGCTATTGCTATAATCTGCAAGAAGGGTATAATATACCATTCTTATCATATTATTTTAGCATAATCCACAAACCTTGTCTATGAATGCCTGCTAATTACTATAATCTTGGCTCAAAAATCTCTTTAAGAAAGCAAGAACCCTGACCAGCGTGAACCGGTCAGGGTTAAGGTGGCAAAGCAATTATTTAATTACGCCAATTTCCTTGTAGTATTTAGCAGCGCCGGGATGCAAGGGCAGGTTAGCAATATCCTTAACTGCGTCAGCAGGCTTCAAGCCCTTCAGGTTCTTTTGAGCCTTGCCCAGCTCGTCGATGTGCTCCCAGAAGGATTTGGTCAGCTTGTAAACAGTGTCCTCGCTCAAATCATGACGGCAGAACATAACCATTTTAATAGCAGAGGTTTGTACGTCCTTGTCTTGGTTCGGATAGGTCTTAGCAGGAATGGTATATTTTGCATACCAGGGATATTTTGCTTGCAGAGCAGCGATGGTTTTATCATCGATATCAACCAGCTTGCAGCCAGCGGTCAAGGCTTGGGAAACAGCAGCAGCAGGAGCACCGGACATAATCCAAGCGCCGTCCAGAGTGCCGTTTTGCAGCATATCAGCAGCAGGACCAAAGGCGATTAATTCGGTTTTGATATCTTGCGGGAATTTCATGCCCACGGTGGTGAAATGGTTTTGGCATTCGTTGTAAACAGAAGAGCCAGCAGCAGCAACAGCAAAGTGCTTGCCCTTTACGTCAGCCAAGGTGTTGATGCCGGATTTTTTGGTTACTACAACCTGGTTGGGGTTCATGTACAGGCCGCCGATAACCTTGAGGTCTTTATAAGCGTGGCCCTTGAAGCTATCGGTACCGTTCAAGCATTGCAGCACGTTGGAGCTGATAGCGATGGATACTTGGGCTTCGTTGTTGGAAACCATGTTCAGGTTGGCAATGCCGCCTGCGGATGCTTGGCTAGCAGCTTGCACGCCGGGTACGTTTTTGGTCCAGTTGTTGGTGATGGCAGCGCCTACTGCGTACAGGGCACCGGAGGCACCAGCGGTCGGGAAGTTAATCTTGACGATTTTGGCAGGAGCTTTAGCAGCTTCCTTTTTTTCGCCGCCACAGCCGGCAACTACGCCAGCGAGCATGGTTACAGCCAAGGCTGCGCATGCAAGACGTTTCAATGTGGAAAATGTTTTCATGTTTCTCTCTCCCTTATAATTATTTTATAAATTGAGAAATTCGTAACAAGCAATCATCATTCTCGCGTGATTTTCTTAACGCAAATTTCGTGGGGTTCAATTGGCCTCTGCGG
>USBV01000178.1 GCA_900553055.1 uncultured Phascolarctobacterium sp. | reverse complement strand
TGGGCATTTTTGCGGCTACGATGGAGGCAGCGGTAGAGCGCTTAAAGAGCGGCGGCCGCATCGGTGTCATCACCTTCCATTCGTTAGAGGACAGAATCATCAAGCAAACCTTTGCTAAATTAGTGAAGGGCTGTACCTGCCCACCGCAGCTGCCTGTGTGCGTGTGTGGCAAAAAGCCAATTTTAAAAAAAGCGGGCAATATGGTGCCGTCAGCGGCAGAGGTGGAGGAAAATCCTCGCTCTCGCAGCGCTAGACTGCGTTATGCCATCAAGATATAAAAGGTTGTGGAGTGTAAATGTTAGCCAGAAAATATGACAATTATGCTTGGGAAGAGCAGGAGTATCAAGAGTATCGAGAGGTCCAGCAGCCCCAGCAGCAAACAAGAATAGAGGCGGACCCTTATCGCAGACTGCGGAATCGCTTTATGTATTTTGCAGTGCTGGTTCTGGCTACCTATTTGCTGAGCGTAGTGCGTAGCGAAGCCATGGTTACCTATGGAAGCCAATTGGTGAGCATGCGCAAGCTGGAAACGCAGCTTATTAACAAAAATAATGAGCTCAAAATTGAGGTGGAGCAGCTTAAGGGGCCCGAAAGAATTATTGGCCTGGCCGAGCAGCACCTGGGTATGAGCGTAGCGCGCAACAATATTTATGTAAAGGCGCTGGGTAAGAAAAATAATATGAACTCTTTGGCTGTTGCCGCTAAATAAGCATAGCCAGAAGCAGTGTTTTGTGATATAATTTGCATAAGATTTTGGGGGAGGCAGCCACTTTGGCTGCCCTTTCAATTTAGGAGGTATCTAGCATGGAAAAGAGTTTAGCTTCGCTCCTGAAATTATTGCCCGAGGTTAAGGTTTTGGGCAGTACAGACAAGGTTATTACTGATATTACAGCGGATTCTCGGGTGGTTCAGGCGGGGAGCCTGTTCATTTGCCTGAGGGGTGCAACTGTTGATGGTCATAAATTTTTAGCTATGGCAGCAGCTAAGGGTGCTGTGGCAGCGCTGGTTGATGAGGTGCCGGAGGTTATTCCCGATGGAGTAACCCTTCTGGTCGTGCCCGATACGAGAGCAGCGATGGAAATAGTGACTCCCTATTTTTATGATTACCCCGGCAAGTGCTTGCGCATGATTGGTGTTACCGGCACCAATGGCAAAACCACTACCACGAATATTATTCGCCTGATTTTGCGTAAGGCGGGCCACAAGGTGGGCCTCATCGGCACCATCAATATTATGATTGAGGACGAGGAAACTGTCAGCCACAACACCACTCCTGATGTGGTGGATTTGCAGAAAACTCTTTATGCGATGGTGTGCGCAGGCTGCGACTATTGCGTGATGGAGGTTTCCAGCCATGCCCTAGCCTTAAAGCGCGTGGCAGGCATTGAATATGACTGCGCAGTTTTGACGAATGTTACTCAGGACCATTTGGATTTTCATAAGACGATGGAAAACTATCGCGATGCCAAAAGCCTTTTGTTTGAGCATTTGACCGATGGTGCTAAGCCTAATAAAAACGCTGTCTTTAATATGGATGACGCAAGCTCCGCTATTATCAAAGCTCGCACCAAAGCCAAATCCTGGACCTATGGCAAGGGCAGAGAGAACGATATTTATCCATTAAGCTTCACTGTTGCTCCCAAGCACATGCAGCTGGCTTTGGCTACGCCTGCGGGAGAAATGGATTTGGAGCTAAAGATTACCGGCGAGTTTAATGTGTACAACGTGATGAGTGCTGTGGGCGCGATGCTGGCCGAGGGCATTAGTAAGGAAATTATCATTAGCGTGCTGGATGGCTTTGATGGCGTTCCCGGACGCTTCCAGCTGGTGGAGGCAGGCCAGCCCTACACCGTTATTGTGGACTATGCGCACACTCCCGATGGCTTGGAAAACGTTTTGAACACGGCTCGCTGCATCACGCGGGGCAAGCTGTGGGTTGTGTTTGGCTGCGGCGGCGATCGCGACAACAAAAAGCGACCGATAATGGGCGGCTTGGCGCTCAAGCTGGCCGATAAGGTGGTCGTAACCAGCGACAACCCCCGCACCGAGGACCCGGAGCTGATTATCGACGAAATCTTTACTGCTCTGCAAAATGTGCCCGTGGACAAGGAGGTCTTCCGCCTTTCCGATAGAAGGGAAGCGATACACTTTGCCTTGGCCAAGGCTGAGGCAGAGGACGTAATTTTAATCGCCGGCAAGGGCCACGAAAATTACCAGATTTTGAAGGATAGAACGATTCATTTTGATGATAAAGAGGTTGTTTTGGAATATTGGAGTGATAAGAAATGCTAAAGGCCAGTGAAGTAATAGCTGCAACAGGTGCCACACGTGAAGATTTTGCCTTTACCGGCATCACTACGGACTCGCGCGCTGTGCAGCCCGGCGAGCTTTTTGTAGCCTTAAAGGGCGGTAATTTTGATGGTCACGATTATTGTGCCAAGGCTGTGGAGCTGGGCGCTGCGGGCGTAGTTATTTCTCACGATATTGAAGCTTTGCCTGCTGGCGTGGCTGTGTTCAAGGTAGAAGATACCCTGAAGGCTTATCAGGCCATGGCACGCGCTTATCGCCGCCAGCAAAAGAAGCTTAAGGTTTTTGCTATTACCGGCTCCAACGGTAAAACCTCTACCAAGGATTTATTGGCAGCCTGCCTTGGCGCCAAGTATAAGGTGGTTAAAACCCAGGGCAATTTTAATAACGAAATTGGCTTGCCCAAAACACTGCTTTCCATCCAGCCGGATACGGATATTGCGGTAGTAGAAATGGGCATGCGTGGCTTGGGACAAATTGCCGAGCTGTGCGCAATTGCCGAGCCCGATAGCGGCCTGATTACCAATGTGGGCGAAACCCATATGGAGCTTTTGGGCAGCATGGAAAATATTGGCAAGGCCAAGAGTGAAATCGTAGAAAATTTGCCGCAAAGCGGCTTTGCCGTGTTAAACGGCGATAACGAATACGTTGTGAAGGCGGCAGCACTCACTAAAGCCAAGGTAGTATACTTTGGCTTGGGCGAAAACTGCGACTACCGTGGTAGCGAGATTGCTACCTCCGCCATGGGCACCACCTTCGTGTGCACCGAAAAGGCTACGGGCCGCAGCGTAAAGGTGCGCCTGCAGCTGATTGGCGAGCACAACGTTTATAATGCGCTTTCCGCCATCGCCGGCGCTGCCTGCTACGGCGTGGATATGGAGGCTAGCGCGAAGGCGCTGGCAACGGCACGCCTTACA
>USBV01000177.1 GCA_900553055.1 uncultured Phascolarctobacterium sp. | reverse complement strand
TGCTCTTCCCAGTATTTTTGCCATTTAGCTTCAATCTCATGGGGAGCATACTTTTCTTGCAGCATGTGAATACCTCCAACATCAATTTGTCTGCTTCCAGTAATGCCGTAAAGCTATGATGAGTACTGCCTCACGCAGTATTGTTACAGTGCATTATCTGTAATATTATATAACGATGCATAGTAAAAGTCAAACCATATCCAGCAGAGGCGGTCTTTTGCTGGCAGATTATTTACACAATTGGCGTTCAAATGTAGATTATGACCTTGCAATGTATACAGTATAAATTGACTCACCCCTACCACATCCAGATTTCTTATGCTATAATAGGATAGTAAAGCTGTGGTCTAGGCCATAACCAATGTATAAGCAAATTTTTTAAAGGAGCAATATTTTATGAAACTTTCTGCACGCGTACAAGCTTTAACCTCTTCTCCCATTAGAAAGCTGAGCCCCTATGCTGATGCTGCCAAAGCAGCTGGCAAAAAGGTGTACCATTTGAATATCGGTCAACCGGATATCAAAACCCCGGACCAATTTATGAACAGCATTCGTGAGTACCAAGCTCCCGTAATCGCTTACAGCAATTCCAAGGGCGAAATGTTCCTTTTAAAGGCAATCCAAAAGTATTATGCTGAAAAAGGCATGGATTATGCCATTGAAGATATTTTTGTTACCAACGGCGGCAGCGAAGCGCTGATTATGGCTGTGATGGCCCTGTGCGATGCTGATGACGAAATCATGGTTTTTGAACCCTTCTATGCTAACTACACCACCTTCTGCAAGGAATTTCTCGCTAAAATCAATGCCGTTCCTACCAGCGTAGATAATGGCTACCATCTGCCCAGCCAGGAAGAAATCGAAAAGCACATCACTCCCAAAACCAAGGCTATTTTGTTGACCAACCCCGGCAACCCCACCGGCGTTGTATATACTGCCGAAGAACAGGACATGATTGCTCGCATTGTGAAGAAATATGATTTGGCTTTGATTGCCGACGAGGTTTATCGCGAATTCGTTTATGACGGCGCCTATCGTTCCTTTGGCACCATGCCCGAGCTGGACGACAATCTGATTATCATCGACTCCGTTTCTAAACGCTACAGCGCTTGCGGCGCTCGCATTGGCTGCATCATCAGCAAAAACAAGGAGCTGAGCAAGCAAATTATTAAATGCTGCCAAGCTCGTCTGTGCTCCCCCATTTTAGAGCAGGTTGGCGCAGCTGCCCTGTACACCACTCCTGTTTCCTATTTGGAAGATGTTAACAAGGAATACAAAAAACGTCGTGACACCATCGTAGCTGCACTGGCTAAGCTGGAAGGCGTAAAGGCCTCCGACCCCAAGGGCGCCTTCTACATCATGGTTAGCCTGCCCGTTGACGATGCCGAAAAATTTGCTATTTGGACCTTGGAAAACTTTGCTATTGATGGCGAAACTGTTATGTTCGCTCCCGGCAACGGCTTCTACAACACTCCTGGTGCTGGCGTGAACGAAGCTCGTCTGGCTTACGTTTTGAAGAGCGAGGACCTGGAGCGCGCTATCTACATTCTGGGCGAGGCACTGAAGGCATATCCTGGAAGAAAATAAACAATAGAATAATCAATAAGTGGTTCTGAAACATTACAGCTGCTACCGAAGCATGGTAGCAGCTGTTTTTTGCATACTAATTATAAGTAGTACTATTACTATAGGCAACAAAAAAGAACCGCCATCACTAGCGGTTCTTCAGCTTTTTGAAATTGGTCGGGGCGGCGAGATTCGAACTCACGGCCTCTTGTACCCGAAACAAGCGCGCTACCAAGCTGCGCCACGCCCCGACATTTTTACTGATATTTACACATCAGCAACGAATAATATTATAAAGCAAAAACAAGTCTTTGTCAACACCTTTTTGCTTTATTTCTACAAAAACAAGCTTAGCCTTGGGTTACCACGCGAATGCTGGTTACTTCAAAGGCTTCGGCAATAGCCGGTAAAATTTCGCGTTCAATATTAGTGCGATGCAGCTCACTTTCAGCCACCAGCATAATGCGGGTGTCAGCATAGTTGATATTATGCACACGACTAACAAGACGCTTAAAGGTGTCCTCACCAATGATTTCCTTCAGCTTTTGCAAGCGAGCAAAAACCTCCGGTTTTTCCTTTTGCATTCTAACCTCTAATGGGGTAAAGGGAATTGTTGCAACACGAGCATCACGAGCCAAGACGAAATTTTCCTCGCCCTCGCCAGGTACTACTAAATCTTCACGCATTTTCTATTCCTCCAAACTTCTACTAATATTCCAAACTGCACAAGGCAAGATTCGTTCTACACTATTATAAAACACAAAGACTTTTCAGTCAAGCAGCAGGAATTTTCACTTTTAGGTAGAATATAATAAAGAAAAAATTTTATAGGAGGTTCAATTATGTCTCTCAAAGAAGATTTTAAAAAGTTTGCTATGCGCGGCAATGTTATAGATATGGCCGTTGGCGTAATAATTGGCGGTGCCTTTGGCAAAATCGTCGGCTCCTTGGTTAGCGACCTGATTATGCCGCCCATTGGCATGGCCCTGGGTAAGATGGATTTCAAGAATTTGTTTATTACCTTGAATGGTAAGGAATTTGCTACTCTTGAGGCTGCGAAGAAGGCAGGTGCTCCTGTTTTGGCTTATGGCAGCTTTATCAATACTGTTGTGGATTTCTTAATTTTGGCCTTTGTTGTTTTCCTGATGGTGAAGCAAATCAACAAGCTCACTCCGCCGCCTGCTCCAAAACCGGAGCCGCGTAAATGCCCCTATTGCAAGAGCGAAATTGCGGACGATGCTACTCGTTGCCCGCATTGCACCTCCCAGCTGGAAGGCAAATAATTTCCCTCGTAAAGCTAGCATCGGAAGCCTTGAAAGCGCGCTTCCGGTGCTTTTTTAATTGCTAAAACAGGTGTAATAAGGTATAATAGGATAAGATTATCTGCTTGCCTAATATTTAAGGTAAGCTTCAATATTAAAGGGAGGTCATTGAATGTCTGTTTTAGACGTATTACAGGAGCGTGGGTTTATTAAGCAAATGTCCCACGAAGCCGAAATTAAAGAGTTATTAGAGAAAGAAAAAATCACTTTCTATATTGGTTTTGACCCAACTGCTGATTCACTCCACGTTGGTCACTTTATGGCGCTTTGCCTTATGAAGCGTTTGCAAATGGCAGGCAACAAGCCTATCGTTCTTATCGGAGGCGGGACAGCTATGATAGGCGACCC
>USBV01000176.1 GCA_900553055.1 uncultured Phascolarctobacterium sp. | reverse complement strand
CGGAAGGTGCTGATGCCGCCGCTCTTAGAAATAGAACGCGTGTTAACGAGGCTCGTAGTGTGAGGCGCGTTGTGCACCACCTTGCAGCCGGTGTCCAGGTTTTGGCCATGACCGGCAAAGGTTACGCCCGTGAACTCACTGTGCGCGCCCTCACCATTCAAAACGCTCATGGGATACAGGTAGGAAACATGGGAGCCAAAGGAGCCGCTAACCCATTCAATGGTGCCGCCCTCAGCTACCAGCGCACGCTTAGTATTCAGGTTATACATATTCTTGGACCAGTTTTCAATGGTGCTGTAGCGCAGCTTAGCATTTTTAGCAATAAAAAGCTCTACACAGCCAGCATGCAAATTGGCCACATTATATTTAGGCGCACTGCAGCCCTCGATAAAGTGCAAATCTGCGCCCTCATCCACGATAATCAGGGTATGCTCAAATTGGCCTGCGCCCTTCGCGTTAAGGCGGAAGTAGGATTGCAAGGGAATGGCCACCTTCACTCCCTTAGGTACATACACAAAGGAGCCGCCGGACCAAACTGCGCCGTGGAGGGCTGCAAATTTATGATCCGTGGGCGGAACGAGCTTCATAAAATGCTCCTTCACCATCTCCGCATAAGGTCCGTTCAGAGCGCTTTCCATATCGGTATAAACCACGCCCTGCTCCTCAACCTCCTTGCGCACATTGTGGTACACAAGCTCGCTGTCATATTGCGCGCCCACGCCCGCGAGGCTGGTCTGCTCGGCTTGAGGAATGCCCAAACGCTCGAAGGTGTCCTTAATATCGTCGGGCACATCCTCCCATTTGCCCTGCATCTTAGTATTAGGGCGTACATAAGTCACGATATTATCCATATTGAGGCCTTCAATGCTGGGCCCCCACTGCACCATGGGCGTCTTGTTATAAATTTCTAAGGACTTCAGACGGAATTCACGCATCCATTCCGGATCATGCTTTTCGCGAGAAATTTGCTCGACGATATCCCTGGTCAAGCCTTCCTCAATGCGATAGGCATCCTTGTCCTCGTTGCGAAAGTCATACAGACTTCTATCTATATCTTCAACAAAAGTTTTTTCTTCCATAGTTCACTCCACAAAGGTTAGGCTTATTTTTGCAAGAATTGCTCGAAGCCATGCTTACTGATTTCCTCTACCAGCTCGGGGCCTGCGTTTTTAATGATACTGCCCTGCGCCAGAATATGAGTTTTATCCACATGCAAAGCTTCCAAAATCTTGGTGTTATGGGTGATAATCAACAGGGCGCCGTTGCGATGCTCCTGGAAGGTTTTGATACCTTGGGAAACAATCTTCACTGCGTCTACATCAAGGCCGCTATCGGTTTCGTCCAAAATAGCCAGCTGCGGATTGAGCATCAAAAGCTGCAGGATTTCGGCCTTTTTCTTTTCGCCACCGCTAAAGCCGGTGTTCAAATCGCGCTCAGCGTATTTATTATCCATTTGCAAAAGTGCCATGGCTTGGCGCAGCTCCTTGCGGAAATCCCACGCCTTAATGCGCACGCCCCGCTGCTGCTCCAAAGCAGTTTTAAGGAAGCTGCTCAGGCTAATGCCGGGCACCTCCAGGGGGTTTTGGAAGGACAGGAACATGCCTGCCTTCGCACGCTTATCAACAGACAATTTAGTAATATCTTCACCGTTGAAAACAATGCTGCCACCGGTGATGGTGTATTTGGGGTTGCCCATCAGAGCATAGCCCAAGGTGGATTTACCGGCGCCGTTGGGGCCCATGAGCACATGGGTTTCGCCGGGTTTAATATCAAGATCGATGCTGTGCAGGATTTGCTTGTCTTCCACATTAACCTGCAAATTGCGCACCTGTAATAATTCTTCAGCCATATTTATCCTCCAATCGCCTGCAAGCAGGCACTTAATTCAATTCCCATTTATTTAGTATGAATTCACAATCCTATTATAAAATTATTTGCCCACTAATGCAATAGGCTTAAGTGGAATTTAGCTCACAATTTGCAAAAAGTTCGCAAGTGTGGCTATTGTGTCTAGGCAAAATCCATATCACTTTATTATATACTAATTCTTAGCTTTTGGCTATAAAAAACCCCAATCCAGAAAGTGGATTGGGGTAAGAAAAATTACAAATGATTAATCATGCCACGCAGCTCGGTGAAGATAACGCTGGCCTTGTCCACCGGGATGACTTGGCAGGGCAGAGCTCGCAAATCATCAATGCGCCAGCCCGCGTTTTGCTCCGCCAGCTTAGCCAGCGCCTCCTCCAAATCATGCGCAACAACGATGGCCAATGCATCCAAATAAAACTCGTTGTTCAAGCAGGGTTCATCAATCATGCTGTGACTGTGATAGGTTTTGTTATGACGCCAAAGATAAATGTTCATGAGCTCGCCTCCTCATCAGTTTTATGCTAAATATTATAGTCACGCCTCGTTTGCAACTGAACGCAACTTATTCCTCGCAGCAGCCTTGAGCTTGCTGCTTTTTTGCTTTATTCTCGGCCCGCCGCCGCTTAAAGAAATCCTTCATCACCTGCGCACAGTCCTCCTCACACACGCCGCTGATGACAGAGGCGCAGTGATTAAGATTGGGATTAGTAATAATATTAAAAATCGATTCTGCTCCTCCAGCCTTCACATCGGGACAGCCGTAGACCACTGTGTCGATGCGACTGTTGACTATGGCACCACTGCACATGGGGCAGGGCTCCACCGTCACATACAAGCTGCAGCCGCTGAGCCGCCAACGTCCCAGCTTTTTACAAGCCTCTTGGATAACGATAATCTCCGCATGCGCGGTGCCGTCCTGCCACGTTTCGCGCATATTATGCGCGCTAGCGATGACATCACCCTCGTGCACGAGCACAGCGCCGATGGGAATCTCGCCTAAGGCTGCCGCCTTGCGCGCCTCCGCCAGCGCCAGCTGCATATATTCTTCATGTGTTAGCATATTATCCTCCGCCATCTTACGCCCTCAAAGCGTCAAATAGAACTATAGTTCTATTTGTGCTACTCCTCCAAAGCCTCCATGAGCACTTCCCAGCGCTCCATCAGCTCGGCGATTTTCGCCTCGTACTCATCATGCTCCGCCGCCATCGCTGCGCTATTGGCTGGGTCCAAATGATTAGCCGGGTCCGCCATGCGCTTTTCCAAAAGCCCCATCATGGCCTCCTGCTCACGAATCGAGAGCTCCACCTTCGGGAGCAGCCTTGCTGCCTCTTCGGGACTGTAGCGCCTAGTCTTCTCCGCTTTTTCCGCCTTACGGCTCACGGACTCCGCAGCAGGCATGGCCGCACCCTGTGCAGCCGC
>USBV01000175.1 GCA_900553055.1 uncultured Phascolarctobacterium sp. | reverse complement strand
CGCCGCGCACTGCTTTAGTGACCTTTTCGTCGCCGTCCGCAGTAAGGTAATTATAAAAAATACCCTGCGCGACACGCTCGCCCTTGGGCAAAACCACGGGCTCGCTGCCCATGTTCAGCAGCGCCAGCATAATGTGGCCTTCGTTATCCGCGTTATTATAATAATCCGCATCAATAATGCCCACATTATTTACCAGCATCAGGCGCTTCTTCACCGCCATGGAGCTGCGAATATGCATGCCCAGCCACTCGCCAGCCTGCATATACGCCTTCACGCCGGTGGGCACCAGCTGCAGCTTGCCTGGCTCAAGAGTAACCTCCTCCGGCAAGCAAAAATCGTAGCCCGCGCTCAGCTCCGTCTTGCGCTCCGGCATCGGAAAATCAATATCAGCGTATTTAGCAACCTTTTCAAAGCCACGGATTTTCATGAGCATACCTCCTCTTTTCTCTTATAGAAAAGGCTCCCCTTAATCCAGGAGAGCCTTTTTATAGTTTCAAAATATAAATAAAGTATCTAAATCGAGCAATTATCAAATTTCGTTGCGAACATGTCATTTTTAGACAATGAGTGCTTAGAACAATAGAAGCAAGGGTTGAATACACTATAGCTTTTTTCAGCCAAATAGTAACCCGCAGCTTCGTCATTGTTCTGCACGAAATTGGCGTTAAGAAAATGAGCGTGAGCAGAAATTGATAATTGCTTGGTTATTTATACTTTTCCAACTTATCCAAGTTAAAAAATCACTTTTGCATGCCTTTCATCAAGACAGCCTTACGGGACAAATTAATGCGGCCCTTGTTGTCGATTTCAGTAACCTTAACCACGATTTCGTCGCCAACGGAAACCACATCCTCAACCTTATCCACATGCTCGGTGGACAGCTGGGAAATATGTACCAGGCCTTCCTTGCCCGGCAGAATCTCAACAAAAGCACCAAAGTTCATCAGGCGAGTAACCTTGCCGGTGTAAACCTTGCCAGGCTCAGCTTCAGCAGTGATGCCTTCGATCATTTCGATAGCCTTGTAAGCGGACTCGCTGTTTACAGCAGCGATGAAGATGCGACCGGTATCATCGATATCAATCTTAGCGCCGGTTTCATCAACAATCTTCTTGATGGTTTTGCCGCCAGGGCCGATAACCTTAGCAATCTTATCGGGATCAACATGGATAGTGGTAATCTTGGGAGCATATTTGCTGAGCTCCTTGCGAGGCTCGCTGATGCATTCCATCATCTTACCCATGATGAACTCACGGCCGCGCTTAGCTTGTGCCAGAGCTTGGGTGAAGATATCCTTGTTGATACCGTCAATCTTGATATCCATTTGGATAGCGGTGATACCCTTATCGGTACCTGCTACCTTAAAGTCCATATCGCCCAGAGCATCCTCCAAGCCTTGGATATCGGTCAGAATGGTGAAGTATTCGCCATCCTTAACCAGGCCCATAGCCACGCCAGCTACAGGAGCCTTAATGGGCACGCCAGCATCCATCAGGGACAGGGTGCTTGCGCAAACGGAGCCCATGGAGGAGGAACCATTGGATTCCAGAACCTCGGATACCAGACGAATTGCATAGGGGAACTCTTCCTCAGAAGGAATAACGGGCTTCAAAGCACGCTCAGCCAGTGCACCATGGCCGATTTCACGACGGCCGGGACTGCGCAGCGGCTTGGTTTCGCCTACGGAATACGGCGGGAAATTATAGTGATGGATATAACGCTTGGTTTCTTCTGCACCAAGGCCATCTAAAATTTGTGCTTCACGCAGCGGAGCCAAAGCCAAAACGTTCAAAATTTGGGTTTGACCACGGGTGAACAGGGAGCTGCCATGCGGACGAGCCAAGAGGCCTACCTCGCAGGAAACAGGACGAACCTCGTCCAATTGACGACCATCCGGACGAATCTTGTCCACGGAAATGGTGCGGCGAACAATCTTCTTCACCAGCTTTTGGGTGATGTAAGCAACGTCCTTAGCATTGTCAGGATATTTCTCCAGGAATACTTCAGCGATTTCGGCTTTAACCTTGGCAACGTTTTCTTCACGCTCCAGCTTGTTAGCGTCCATCAGAGCGTCCTTCAGCTTTTGCGCACCATATTCTTCAATTTCAGTTACCAATTCAGCAGGAGGAATGTACACGGGTACTTCCATCTTGGTCTTGCCGATTTCAGCAACGATTTTCTCTTGGAATTCAACCAATTGCTTGATTACGCCATGGCCAAACCAAATAGCGTCCAGCATGGTTTCTTCGGATACTTCCTTCGCACCTGCTTCAACCATCAAAATAGCATCCTTGGTGCCGGCAACTGCCAAATTCAGCTCAGAAACAGCTGCTTGAGCAACGGTCGGGTTGATGATGAATTCGCCATCAATCAGGCCAACGCGTACACCAGCGATGGGGCCTTCAAAGGGAATATCGGAGATGGACAGAGCGCAGGATGCGCCTACCATAGCAGGCATATCGGGAGCATTGTCCGGGTCAACGGAAACTGCGGTAGCAACGATTTGCACATCGTTGTGGTAGCCCTCGGGGAACATGGGGCGAATCGGACGGTCAATCAGGCGGCTGGTCAAAATAGCCTGCTCGCTGGGACGACCTTCACGTTTAATAAAGCCGCCGGGGATTTTGCCCACAGCGTACATCTTTTCTTCAAAATCAACAGTCAAAGGGAAAAAGTCAACACCCTCACGCGGGGTTTTGGTGCCGGTAACGGCAACTACTACGGCAGTGTCGCCATAGCGTACTAATACAGCGCCATTAGCTTGTTTTGCAATCTTGCCGGCTTCAATGGTAAGGGTTCTGCCGCCAAGATCCATGCTGTAACTATGCATATTCTTTATGCCTCCTCTTTTATTTTAACACATTGTGCATCAAGTATATATTCTACACGATTTTCGCGAATTCTGCTAGTGTTTTTTCTATTTTTTTACATAAATAGTCTGAGTATAAACACTACCACGGCGCCAATGGCAGCAAATACGATAAAGGTGGGCAAAAGGAAGAAGAACAAGGCCAAAATGCCGCCCAAAATAAGCAGCGTCATTAAAATACTGCTGCCACAGCCAAAGGTGTGCACCTTAATCCCCGGTGCCTGCTGCTGGCTGTAGCCACCCTGCCCCTGCGCTCCGTAGCCACCTTGGCCATAACCACGCTGGTCGTAACCACCCTGCTCATAGCCGCCCTGGCTTACACTCTTATTATCCACAGTGCTGCCATCCTCTTCAATTTCCGTCGAATGGGGATCGTGATAATAATTCAGATCTAATGTTGGTATGACATGAACAGCGGTACGCCATTCGCTGTGTAAACCCAGCCGCGTCTGAATATCATCACCCTGCGATTGTGACACGCGCGC
>USBV01000174.1 GCA_900553055.1 uncultured Phascolarctobacterium sp. | reverse complement strand
CTCGAACAGGTTGCGGCCTGCCGCAAAATCGGTAGGATTGAGCTCAATACGGAATTGTACCAAATCGCTCAGGTTAGCTACACCACTAGCGCAGCTTTCGTTGATAGCTACCTCGCTGCCAGCGCTACGGCCACCGCTTTCGCTGGTAATCAGGGTGCCGGGAGCATCGCTGAAGGTGGATTTTACATACATGGGGATGTTGCTGCCCATGGCAATTTCTACAGCGCGCGGATGAATAACCTTGGCGCCGTTGTAGGCCATTTGGCAAACCTCAGCATAGGAAATTTGCTCCAGAATATTAGCCTCTTTAACCAGACGCGGGTCAGCAGTCATGATGCCCTCAACGTCGGTGTAAATTTCTACGCAGTCAGCCTTTAAAGCTGCGCCCAGAGCTGCGGCAGAGGTATCGCTGCCGCCACGACCTAAGGTGGTGAACTTAAAGTTATTTTCAGTCATGCCTTGGAAGCCGCACACTACGGGGATAATGCCGGATTCCAGCAGACGCATCAGGTAGGAAACCTTGATGTTTTTGATGCGAGCAGCACCAAATTGGGAGTCGGTGATGATGCCGGCTTGGCCACCGGTCAAAGCCATGGCGTTGATGCCATATTTTTGCAATGTTGCTGCCATCACGCAGGAGGAAATGATTTCGCCGCAGCACATGAGCATATCCATCTCACGCACGTTTACGGAAATATTTGCTTCCTTTAAGGTATCAATCAAAGTATCGGTTGCATAGGGTGCGCCCTTGCGGCCCATAGCAGAAACTACAACAACGGGTGCAAAGCCATTACGAATGGCCTGTTGCACTTTATCCTTTACGGCAATGCGGGCTTCCTCGCTAGCAACGGAGGTGCCGCCAAATTTTTGTACAATAATTTTCATAATAGAAATAACTCCTTCATCTATCCATCAATAAAATCGCAAAGAACGTGCTAGATGCGAGGAACGGCGACGACGGCGTACAAGTTAGTACTCCTAGAAGCCGTAACGAAGCAGATAGTGCGTTATCTGCGATTTTGTATTTCTACAGCCAACCATTCTTAATCATTACTTCCGCAATCTGCAGAGTGTTCAGAGCAGCGCCCTTGCGGATTTGGTCGCCCACAACCCACAGGTTAAAGGTGTTCGGGTTGGACTCGTCGCGACGCAGACGGCCTACGAAGCAATCATATTTTTCGGAGGTATAAAGCGGCATAGGATAAACTTGGTTTTGGGGATCGTCCATCATTTGTACGCCCGGGAAAGCATCGATAGCCTTAGCCATCTCAGCCAAATCCAGGTCATGCTCAAACTCGATGTTTACAGACTCGCTGTGGCTACGATATACGGGCACGCGCACGGTGGTTGCAGTGATGCGCATTTCGTCATCATGCATAATCTTTTTAGTTTCGTTAACCATCTTCATCTCTTCTTTAGTATAGAGATTGTCGAGGAAAACGTCGATTTGCGGAATCAGGTTGAAGGCGATGGGATAATGCTTTGCAAGAGATGCGGAGGGCAGAATATGTGCTTCCATTTCGCGACCTTCAGCATAAGCCTTGGTTTGGTCAGTGAGCTCGTCGATGCCCTCCTTGCCAGCGCCGGAAACAGCTTGGTAGGTGGAAACAACTATACGTTTAATGCGAGCCATATCATAGAGGGGCTTCAGAGCCATAACCATGATAATGGTGGAGCAGTTGGGGTTGGCGATAATGCCTTTATGCTTTAGGATATCTTCAGGGTTAACCTCGGGCACAACCAGCGGCACCTCGGAGTCCATACGGAAGGTGCTGGAGTTATCGATAACAACAGCGCCAGCCTTAACAGCGTAGGGAGCAAACTCCTTGGAGATGCTGCCACCGGCGAAGAGAGCGATGTCGATCCCTTCGAAGGAATCCTTGGTAGCCTCTTGCACGGTATAGGTTTTGCCCATGAATTCGATTTGCTTGCCTGCGCTACGAGCGGAAGCTAAAAGACGGAGCTCTGCAAACGGGAAGTTACGCTCTTCGATGAGCTTCAGGAATTCGCCACCAACAGCACCGGTAGCACCTAAAATTGCAACATTATACTTTTTCATAAACCTTTCCCCCTCTTTATTATTACAGTAATTTATCCAGACCATAAACCAGGCCAACCTGGTCGATAATCCTGCGGCAGCCCAGTGCCACACCGGGCATATAGCATTCACGGCTTACAGGGTCCGTGCTGATGTGCAGTGTTTCGCCCTGACCACCAAAAATAACCTCTTGGGAAGCAACGTAGCCCGGCAGGCGTACGCTGTGAATCTTCATGCCTTCAAAATCGGCGCCACGCGCACCGGCCATGGTTTCGCGTTCTTCTGGATGACCTTGGTGCATGGCCTTGCGCACCTCGGCAATCTTTTGGGCGGTGATGATGGCAGTGCCGCTGGGAGCATCCAGCTTGTTGTCATGGTGCTTTTCGATGATTTCCACATGCGGGAAATATTTAGCAGCTTCGCAGGCCAGCTTCATCATAACAACAGCGCCCAGTGCGAAGTTGGGAGCGATGAGCAAGGAGGTGTTGTTAGCGCGAGCCAAGGCGTCAACCTCTTTAAGGTCGGCATCCTTAAAGCCGGTGGTGCCAACTACTGCGTGCACGCCCAAGGGCAGCATTTTGCGTAGGTTGCCCATAACTACATCAGGACGGGTAAAGTCCACCACTACCTGGGGCTTAGTAGCCTCGATAGCAGCCACCAAATCGGTGCTTACAGGAACACCCTCACCCAAAGCAATAGTACCCTCTTTAATATCAACAGCGCCAACCAATTCCAAATCGGGCTCGGCAAAAACCTTTTTGCAAACCTCGCCACCCATGCGACCTAAAGCGCCGTTTACTAATACACGAATCATAAATGTCACTCCTTTGATTATGAAGAAAGCTATTACTATTTTTAGAGCGAACGTTCTTTTCGGTATATTCACGCTACTAATAAAAATTTAGTATCTTTGTCCTCTTAGAAAGAACGCTTCGCCTATAAGAAAAACCGTTGAGATTTTCAACTATCTCAACGGTTACATGCTGCACTGCAATCATGCCCATACCTGAGATAGCGCTCCGCTAGAACTCTAGCGACAGTCCGGCAGCTTTCGCTGACGGCCCAGCACAAGGACACGGCTGCTCTTGCACTTCGGCGTTGGCCCTTTCACCTGCTTCTTTACTCCCGCTCCACAGGCTACTCTTGCTTTCCGCTCCTCTATCTTAATGGTTGTTCATTAGAGCAATTATAGTACGGGTGTCAAGCTTTGTCAAATAGAAAAATGATGTTTTTTATAAAACATCGTTTAATGTACAATATTTACAAAAGTAACGAGTTTACGAGCTGACTGAGGGAGTCATAATTACTCTTTACCTAATCCCAATTA
>USBV01000173.1 GCA_900553055.1 uncultured Phascolarctobacterium sp. | reverse complement strand
CCCGAGCTTGCGTAACGGCTGGACGGGCTTTGCCTGTCCCGTGAATCTACGACAATATCTGATGGTCTTTTACGAGTAAGAGGAACATCCGTGCAAAGAAGAAACAAGCCAGAAGTGTTGGCCCCCGCAGGCAATTTGAGGGGACTGAAAACCGCGGTCGATTACGGTGCGGACGCCGTCTACTGCGGCGGCAAGGCGTTCGGCATGCGCAGCGCGCCGAAAAACCTGAGCCTCGAGGATTTCGAGGAAGGCGCACGCTACGCCCACGAGCGTGGAGCCCGCGTGTACGTCACCTTCAACGTGCTGCCGCGCAACAACGAGGTGGAAGCCATGCGCGAATACCTCGGCAAGCTGAAGGACACCGGCGTGGACGCGCTGATCGTCTCCGACATCGGCGTGATGCTCATGGCCAAGCAGGTGGCTCCGAACCTCGAACTGCATGTGAGCACGCAGGCCAACACCACCAATTTTGCTACGGTGCAGGCTTGGGAGCAGCTGGGCGCAGAGCGCGTGGTTTTGGCTCGCGAGCTTTCACTCAAGGAAATTGCTGAGATTAGCGCCAAAACTGAGGTGGAGTTAGAAACCTTCGTGCATGGCGCGATGTGCATTGCCTACAGCGGTCGCTGCCTTTTGAGCAGCTATTTAACAGGTCGTGACGGTAACCGCGGTGCTTGCACCCAGGCCTGCCGTTGGGAATATAATATGTATAAGCTGGGCGAGCAAAAGCGCCCCGGCGAATACTTTGATTTGGAGGAGGATGAGCACGGTACCTATGTGATGAACTCCAAGGACTTGTGCCTCATCGAATATCTGCCGGAGCTGATGGATGCTGGCGTGTGCAGCCTGAAGATTGAAGGCCGCATGAAGAGCGTGCATTACGTTGCCACGGTGGTGAGCGTGTACCGCAAGGCCATCGATGCCTGTTGGGCCGATAGGGAGCACTACAGCGTGCCCGAGGAGTGGATTACCGAGCTGAACAAGGTATCCCACCGCCAGTACACTACGGGCTTTGCTGTGGCTAAGCCTGATAGAAATGCGCAGGTTTACACCAGCTCCAAATACGAGCAAACCCATGATTTTGTCGGCATCGTGCTTAGCTATGATGCTGAGAAAAAGCGTGCTTATTTTGAGCAACGCAATAATGTGAAGGCTGGTGAGCCCTTGGAGCTGTTAATGCCCAACGGTCAGCTGATGCCCTATGTTTTAACCGAAATGCAGGACGAGGAGGGTGCAGCCATTGACTACGCACCCCATGCTCAGCAGCATTTCTCCGCCCACAGCGATGTGGAGCTGTTACCGTTTAGCTTATTACGCAGAAAGGTTGTCAAAGAATGAACGATAGTGCCCCTGAACCCCACAGTATGATTTACGCCCAGGTAAAGCCTGAGCATATTGCCGATGTTAACTGGATTATGGAAGGCTACGAGCATCTGGCCATGGTGAGTACCGTGGATGGCAGCACAGGCCTGATTAAGTTTTACGCAACACCCGATACCTATTTTGATACCATGGATATCATAGAAAATATGCCATTTAGCGTAGAAATTGTTGATAGTTTTGCCAATGAGTGGTAAAATATTAAGGTAATTCCCAGTATTAGGTGGCATTTTTAAGAAAAGAGGTAAACTAATGACGCGCATTAATAGAGTATTAGAATTGATGGCTAAGCTTACCGTGGACAGTGTCATTATTAAGGATGTTACCACAATCCGTTATCTGACCGGCTTTACCGGCGATTCCAGCTTGTTTTATCTGGACCGTCAGCAGGGCGTTTTGATTACCGATGGGCGCTATACCCAGCAGGCTAAGGCTGAAATGAAGCTGTTCAAGGTTTTGGAATATAAGCCGACGAACGCTAACAGCATTTGGGAGGCTGCCGCTGCTTTGGCTAAAAAAGCCGGAGCGCAGGTAGTTGGCTTTGATGGCGCTTGGTATAGCTACAATGATTATGTGACGCTAAAGGAGCTCCTTGGCGAGATTTACATGGAAAGCATGGACTTTAGCGGTATTCGCATGATTAAGGACAAAAAGGAGCTGGAGCTGCTGTTAAAGGCTGCCAGCATTGCTGACGAAGCCTTTGTGGAGCTTTTGGACGATATTCGCCCTGGTCGCACCGAGCGCAGCTTGGCAGGCCGCTTAGAGTATTATATGCGTGCTCACGGCAGCGAAAAGAATTCCTTTGATACCATCGTCGCCAGTGGTGCGCGCAGTGCCTTGCCCCATGGCATGGCCAGCGATAAGGTAGTGGAAATCGGTGATTTTATTACCTTTGACTTTGGCGCCGTATATCGTGGCTATCACTCCGATATGACGCGCACAGTGGCCCTTGGCATGGCCAACTCCTGGCAAAAGGAGATTTATACCATTGTCGAGGAGGCCCAGCTAAAGGGTATGAAGGCAGCTCGCGTGGGGATGACCGGCAGGGAGCTGGACGAAATTGTGCGCAAGGTGATTACCGATTGCGGCTATGGCGATTATTATGTGCATGGTACCGGGCACGGCGTGGGACTAGAAATTCACGAAATGCCCAACATTAACAAGCGTGGGGAAACGGTACTACAAACTGGTATGATTTTTACCATTGAACCTGGTATATACATTCCCGGCAAAGGCGGGGTTCGTATAGAAGATACTGTTGTTTTGACGGATGAAGGCGCTCGTGCCCTGAATGGAGTCAAAAAGCAGCTTATTGAAATTGTTTAAAATTTAAAAATTATAGGAGGGCTTCCAATGATTTCCACCAATGAATTCAAAACTAACGTAACTGTAACCATCGACGGCGACGCATGGCAGGTTGTTGAGTTCCAACACGTAAAACCTGGTAAGGGCGCTGCTTTCGTTCGTGCAAAAATGCGCAATCTGTGCACCGGCGCTGTAGTTGAGCGTACCTTCAATGCTGGCGAGCGTATGCCCAAGGCTCGCATTGACCGCCGCGAAATGCAATATCTCTATGAATCCGACGGCATGTATGTATTCATGGATAACGAAACCTATGAACAAACCGAGCTGTCCAAGGAAACTCTGGGCAATGCTCTGAACTTCCTGAAGGAAAACATGGACGTGAAGATCATGATCTACGAAGGTCGCGTTCTGGGCGTTGACCTGCCCAACACTGTTGAGCTGACCGTAGTTGAAACCGAACCTGGCATCAAGGGCGATACCGCTACCGGCGGCAGCAAGAACGCTACCATGGACACTGGCTATGTTGTTAAGGTGCCTCTGTTCATCAACGAGGGTGATGTTTTGGCTATTGACACTCGCACTGGCGACTACATCTCTCGCGCATAAGCCTGTCTATAATAATTCCTCAGTCAGCTCGCAAGCTCGCTGACAGCTCCCTTTGAAAAGGGAGCCTTTCACTAATAGTAAATTAGTAAGGAGCCTCCCTTTTGACGCAAAGACCCACGTTGTCACAAGCGTAGCGCAGTGAAAAC
>USBV01000172.1 GCA_900553055.1 uncultured Phascolarctobacterium sp. | reverse complement strand
CTATTTCCATGGCCGCACAGGCCTGTGAGGGCTTGCCTATGCCCGCATCAACGATGACGGGCAGGTCAATTTCGTCAATCAAAATCTTGATAAAATCGCCTGTACACAGGCCCTTGTTGCTGCCAATGGGTGCAGCCAAGGGCATGACGCAGGCGGCGCCTGCGTCTCGCAAATCGCGTGCTACCTGCAAATCGGGGTACATATAGGGCATCACAACGAAGCCCTCCTTAGCCAGTGCTTCGGTGGCTTTAATTGTCTCGTAATTGTCGGGCAGCAGGTACTTGCTGTCCTTAATTACTTCGATTTTGACGAAATCCGTGTGGCACAGCTCCCGGGCCAGTCGTGCAATGCGCATGGCTTCTTGCGCGTTGCGAGCGCCGGAGGTGTTGGGCAAAAGCGTAACATGCTTGGGTACATAGTCTAAAATATTGGCCAATTCACCGCCGTTGGCGCGGCGCAATGCCATGGTAAGGATTTCTGCGCCGGCCTGTTCCACTGCTGCCTTAATCAGCTCTAGTGAATACTTGCCGGAGCCCAAAATAAAGCGGGAAGTAAATTCGTGTCCACCTAGAATCAATTTATCGTCCATCATCATACCTCCATTTGTAAGATAATCCTTGCAATAGTGAGCGCCTGTTGCGCCGCGCACAATCCAACTCTAGCACCGCACAGGGGCAAGTCCAAAAAGCTGCTCTTGCCATCGCCACACAAGTAAAAACGGGGCGAAACACGCCGCACCTGCATGCTTTCACTCGTGCCAAAGCCTGCCAGGCCCGAGGCAGCGACTAGAAATTTGTCGGGAAAGCTTTCCAAAATGCCATTGACCAAAAGTGCCTTAGCCTCGGGCTTATCCAGAGCCTCGCAGATAATAGCTGCATCATCCACTAGATCAGCTAGATTAGCTTCTGTGAGCTTTACCACCTTACTCATGTAATCACCAAAGGGATTAACTGCTTGTAAATGCTTGAGTAGGGCTACGGCCTTATACTCTCCCACATCGTCGCTAAAATAATATTGGCGATTCAAATTGCTCAATTCAACTCTGTCAAAATCATAGAGCCAAAGGTGTCCTACGCCCAATCTCGCCAGCCACATGGCCACGTTGCTGCCCAGTCCGCCTAACCCAAAGATAGCTACCTTGGTCTCGTTCAGCAAGTTCTGCTGCTCCTGTGTAAGCCCCTTGTGCAGAGCTGTTTGGTAAGCGTTCTCAGTAAAATTTGCCACTTTAGCCACCTCCTACAAAGCTAACGATTTCTAATTTATCAGCATCAGTGAGTATAATGCTATCATATTCACTGCGTTTGACAATAGCACCATTGCGCTCCACCGCTACTAAATTAGTGCGATAACCCTGCGTTTGCAATAGTTGCTCCAAGCTAAGCGGTTTTGCTAATTGATATTCCTGACCGTTGATGAGCATATCTGCACTCCTTCCTTTGCTTTGATAAGTGCGCGCTTTAATCAAAAAAAACAAAAAAGCTCATGAAGAAGCTACACCCGTGGTGGTGTACCCCTTCATGAGCTCAAATTGCACTCACTCTCAATGCTTATATAATTGTAATTAAAGTATATGTGGAATTATTCTATATGTCAAGTAAAATTAGTAGCAAAGAGGGGATTTTTGAGGGTTTTGGAAAAGAATTTTCTTTTAATAACTGTTATGCAAACGCTTTTGCTGTTGTATAATACTATAAGTGTAGTACTTGTTTCTTAATGTATGATGAAAAAGAGTGGTGTTTTGAAAATGGAAAAAGAAAAGAATATTAAGGGCATAAAAATCAGGAATTTTAATACCTTTATGATAGTGATAGCTTGTGCACTATATGCCATGCTGCTTTATGCCACCGCCCAAATGACCTCTCGGTACAATGATTTTATTCGTTATAATGATGAATATATTGCATGTCATGAATCGGCTATTGAAATGAATGCAGCTTCTGATTATTTGACTGACCAGGTGCGCTTGTTTACGCAAAATATGGATTTGCAGTATATGAATAATTATTTTAAGGAGGCCAATGAAAGTAAGCGTCGGGAGAAGGCTATTGCCAATTTGCAAAAATATCAGCCCACGGATGACGAGCTGCAGGCTCTGGAGGCTGCAAAAGCTAGCTCCATGGATTTGATGGAGCGGGAAATATATGCAATGAAGCTAATTGCTATGGCTAAGGGCTATGCTGACTACCAGCTGCCACAAGAGGTACGCCAGGTAAAGCTTTTGGGTATTGATAAGGATTTGAGCAAGGAGGCAATGATTGCCAGAGCGCGTGAGCTTGTCTACAATCGCAGCTATATGAATGCGAAGGCTCTGATCAAATCTCACAGCGACCATTTTGTAAATAATTTGATGCGCCGCACTGCCAGTGTGCAAAAAAATAGTATGGCCGCCTTGGATAAATCCTTGTGCAATCAAAAGCTGCTCATCAGCCTGCTTTTTGTGATGAATATCATTACCTTCCTGGTTGTCACCATGCTCATTGTGAATCTGTTGAGTGTGTATATGAAGTGTATTCGCGAAAAAATGCGCTTGGAGACAATGGGCGCCTATGAATTCAAATATTTTGCCATGACCTATAATGATATTTATGAGTTAAACGAGGCAAATCAGGCTATGCTGGAGCACAAGGCTACGCATGATTCGCTAACGGGCATCATGAATCGCAGTGCCTTTGAAGGCTTGAAGGATTTTCTGAAGCAAAGTCCGAAGCCCATGGCTTTGATTTTGCTGGATATTGATAGGTTTAAGGGGATTAATGATACCTATGGCCATGAAATGGGTGATAAGGTGCTGCAAAAGGTGGGGCATTTGCTGAGCGGCTATTTCCGTTCGGGCGATTATCCTGTGCGCATCGGGCGACGAATTTATCGTTATTCTCAATGACTTTGATGAAGTTAATAAAAACACCATTAAGCATAAGCTTAACTTGATTAATAACGAGCTGCAGGATACTGCCGATGGCTTGCCGCTAGTAACCTTGAGCGTGGGCGTGGCTTTTTCCAAGAAGGGATATAGTGATGAACTCTTTAATCAGGCCGATGCTGCTCTTTATGCCGTGAAGGAAGCTGGACGCAATGGCGTGAGGTTTTATAACGATATTAAAAACATAATTAAATAAAAAGAAAGCAGACGCTTGCATTGGGAGTCTGCTTTTACTTTATGTAATGCTTTAAATAATCCTGCCGCCACCGACAATCACGTTGCCGTCGTACATAACCACTGCCTGTCCCTTGGTAATAGCTCGCTGTGGCTCGTCGAATTCGATGTGCAGCGTGTTGTCATCTGGTTGGGTTACAGTAGCCCACTGCTCGGAATGGTGGTAGCGAATGCGTGCCTTCACGCGGCGGGGCTCGGTGATACGCTCGCAGTCGATAAGATTGATATCCGTGGCTGTGAGGGTGCTGGTGAAAAGCTCCTCGTTGGTGGAGAGCACTACCTCGTTGCGCTTAACATCAATGTGCTGCACGTACATGGGCTGGGGCAGAGCCAAGCCTAAGCCCTTGCGCTGGCCGATGGTGTAGTGGATAATACCCTTGTG
>USBV01000171.1 GCA_900553055.1 uncultured Phascolarctobacterium sp. | reverse complement strand
GAATCAGCTTGAAGCCTGCATATTCCATGGCGTCCATAATGGTCAAGGTTGCGGGCACGGAATATTTCTTTCCCAACAGGTATACTGTTACCATTTCTTCCATTAGAGTTTTCTCCTCTCTATGTAGAACATAATATCGTAAATTAATTAGCAAGGGCAATCAAATTATTAGCAAAGCATCGCGAATCGGAATTTTAGCGAATGAGTGGCTTGGTACAATGGCCTCAAGGGTTCGAAAAAGTATCTTGTTCTGCGAGCCAAATAGTACCCCGCAGAGGCCAATTGAACCCCACGAAATTCGCGTGAAGAAATTTCGCTGAGCAGATGCTTGCTAATGATTCGATTCTCATTTCCTAATATTCATCAGGCATCTCGTCTAATTGATCGCAAGTAAATACCGGCCCATCCTTGCAGACATATTTTTTGCCGATGTTGCAGCGACCACACTTGCCCACGCCGCACTTCATGCGCAGCTCCAGCGTGGTATAAACCTGCTCCTTGGTAAAGCCCATTTCTACCAGCGCAGCTAAACAAAGCTTAATCATAATCGGGGGCCCACACAGCAATACCGTCTTATCCGGCGTGAACTGTAAATCCTTCAAAAAGGCCGGCACAAAGCCCACATTGCCATCCCAGCCCTCTTGGGGTCTATCGATGGTCAAATGCACCCGTGTATCGGGCTGTTTAGGCCAGATTTTGGTGAGCTCCTCGTAGCGCACGAAATCTTCTTTGCTGCGGGCACCATAAACTAAATCAATGGAGCCATAATCAGCACGCTTGTCCAGCATATAATTGAGCACGCTGCGCAGGGGAGCAAGGCCGATGCCACCAGCGATAAACAGCAAATCCTTGCCCTTCAGCTTGTCCTCCACTGGGAAATGATTGCCATAGGGCCCACGCACCGCGATTTGCTGACCCACCTCCACATCAAAATGCAGAAAATCGGTGATGCTACCACAGCGCTTGATGCTAAATTCCATATACTTTTCATTTGTAGGAGAGGAGGTAATAGAGAAAATCGCCTCGCCCTTGCCGGGTACGGACAGGATGGCGCATTGGCCGGGCATATGCTCGAACAGCTTTCCACCGTTTAAGGCCTCCACCCTAAAGGTTTTTACATCCGCAGTTTCCTCACAAATATCAGTGATGACGCCAATCATGGGGATTAAAGTATCACGGCAATTACACATCGTCACTCACCTCCAATGCCTTGGCTACCTTCACAATATTTAAATTTACGGGACATTTTTGCAGGCAGCGACCGCAGCCCACACAGGAGTAAATACCCTCGTTATTTTCCGGATAATAAACCAGCTTATGCATATAACGCTGGCGGAAGCGCTCCAAGCGACTCTTGCGGGGGTTGCCATGAGCCATCTTAGTAAAATCGCTGGCCATGCAGCTATCCCAGCAGCGGAAGCGCTCCGTTTTGCCCTCGCCCACCTCGTAGTCACGAATGTCGTAGCAGTGGCAGGTGGGGCACACATAGGTACAGGTACAGCAGGAAAGGCAGGCAGGTGCCAGCTTCTCCCAAACCTTGCTATTGAACACCTTGAGCTCGTTAGCAGGCAGCTTGTCATTAAACTTGAAGCCATGCAAGGGCAAAACGCTCAAAATCTTTTGCGTCATGTCAGCTTGCTCTTCCACAGCGCCAGTGTCGCCAGCTTCTTCCAACAAAGCGCCCAGCTTGGCGGTAAGCTCCTCACCCTTGGGGGTTACAGCTTGCCAGGACAAATCACCGTCCACAATCCAAGTCTGCACATCGGTCTCAGGCTTTGTGGCATCGATGCCAAAGGCGTGGCAGAAGCAGGTCTCCTCGGGCTCGCTGCAGCCCAGGCCAATGAGCACAGTGTTTTCACGCCGAGCCTTATAATAGGAGTCCACGGGCTCCTTCAAAAATACTCTATCTAAAATATCGAAGCTGCGGGCATCGCAGGCACGCACACCCAACACAATAACAGCTTCTTCACTGGGCAGAATCTGCTCCATGGACAGCTTTTTGCCCTCCACCTGGAACTTCAACAGCTGCTCCACCTGCGGAAAGAACACATCCTTGGCAGAGCGAGAAGTCAAGGGAGCCTCTAAAGCCACCTCAACAGACTCACCATAGGAAGCAAAGTCCACCTTACCAGCTTTGTTTTTGCAGGGCAGCAGCAGTTTGCCTTGCTCGCTCAAGGCAGCATAGAGCTTGGGCAAATTTTCTTTATTGATTTTGTACATCCTATTTGCCTCCCTTCACTGCTACGTCCACTTCGTTATCATCCAATTTATAATCCACCTGAGGTGCAGGTGTTGTAGCATCCGCACCGGCCTGATAAGGACCAAAGAAGATGTTGATATCCTTCATAAACTTCATATTCAACAGGCCCAGCTTAACCCCTTGGGGGCACACACGAGCACACTCGCCACAGCCCACACAACGACCAGCCACGTGATAAGCACGGATGATGTGGAAAAGCTGCTCCTCCACCGGGTCAGCATAGGCCTTGCCTGCTACCGGGGACTGAGGATGGTCAAAAATGCACTGTTCGCAGGTGCAGGCGGGGCAAATATCCCGGCAGGCATTGCAGCGAATGCATTTGCTCAGCTCCTGCTGCCAAAAGGCAAAGCGCTCCTTGTCGCTCATGGCTTCAATAGCCTTAACACCGGCAAATTTATCGCCCTTGAATTCCGGCGTCGCCAACTTCTCGCCCAGCTCTTCGTCGGCAATTTTATACTCATTGCCCTTACACATGATGCACTTATCCAAAAGCACATCGGCCTTGTTCAAGGTAACCTCACCTAAAGCGGTAGTTACAACCACCTTATCGCCCTCGGTCTCCACCTTCACAATAGCTTTAGCACCGGCAGCCTTAATCTTTTTGATATCCAGCATGCCGCTGCAGGGCGTGCCCACTGCGTGGACCAGCTCCCGCTGAATGCGATTATCCTTCAGTAGCTGGTTCACACCATAGGTGTCGCAGGGTTTGAGAAAAACAGCAGTCTTGAGGCCCTTGCGACTAGTCTGAATCAGATATTTACATAAATTGGCAGGACAGAATTCGTCATAGACGATTTCCGGACACTCCTCCACTGTAGCAAAAAAAGCGGGAGCGTTATCATAAAAGAATTCGCCGCTGCGCCAAGCCAGTACCCTGTCAACAGCGCCGCTGGCCAAAAGCTCTGCGGCCTTGTCCTGCATCAGCTTTTTTATTTCGCGCATCGCAAATCCCTCAACTTTACATTTTCTCCCAGCGCAGCAATATGCTCCGCAAAATCATTCATGACCTGGGCAAAGCGTGCGCCCTCGGCGGCGCTGACCCATTCCACTCTAAAACGGTCCCCTTCCACGCCCAAATAGTTGAGCATGCCTAAAAGCAGCGTCATGCGGCGACGGGTAAAGTAGTTACCCGTGGTGTAGTGGCAATCGCCGGGGTGGCAGCCGCACAGGATGACACCATCGGCGCCACGAGCGAAGGCCCGCAGAATAAACAGGGGATTAACCCTGCAGGAACAGGGAACCTTGATGATTTTGATATTGGCCGGGTAATTTTTGCGGGCAGTGCCGGCGCCG
>USBV01000170.1 GCA_900553055.1 uncultured Phascolarctobacterium sp. | reverse complement strand
CCGATCTCTCCTCAAGCAATTCTATCCCACCAGCGTGCTGGTAACCGGCTACGACATCATTTTCTTCTGGGTAGCACGTATGCTGATTATGGGTATGGAATTCATGAAGGATATTCCCTTTGAGAAGGTCTTCATCCATGGTCTGGTACGCGATAGTCAAGGCCGCAAGATGTCCAAATCCTTGGGCAATGGCATCGACCCGCTGGAGGTTATCGACAAATATGGCGCTGATACCCTGCGCTTTATGCTGATTACCGGTAACACTCCGGGCAATGATATGCGCTTCTATTGGGAGCGTGTGGAAGCAACCCGCAATTTTGCCAATAAGATTTGGAATGCTTCCCGTTTTGCTCTGATGAATATTGAGGGATATGACCCCAATGCTAAGCTTGCTCCCTACACTCTGGCCGATAAATGGATTCTGTCCCGCCTGCAGCACACTGCCAAGGGCGTTACCGAAATGCTGGAAAAATTCGAGCTGGGCGAAGCCGGTCGCATGATTTACGACTTCATCTGGGGCGAGGTATGCGACTGGTATATCGAGCTGGCTAAGCCCCGCCTGTATAATAAAGAAAACGCTGAGGAGCGCGCTACTGCACAGCATGTGCTGGCTAAGGTGCTCACCAGTGCTATGCAGCTGCTGCATCCCTATATGCCCTTCATCACCGAAGAAATTTACCAATGCCTGCCCCACGAGGCAGAAAGCATCATGATTTCCAAGTGGCCTGAGGCTGACGCTGCTTTGATTGATGACGAAGCAGAACGCCTGATGGGCGCTATTATGGAAAGCATCAAGGCTGTCCGCAATATGCGTGCCGAAGTAAATGTACCGCCCGGAAAGAAAGTTCCCGCAACCATGCTGGTGGCTGCTGATTTGAAGGACGGCGTAGAGGCTAATGCTAACTACATCCACCTGATGGGCGGCATCAGCGAGCTGACCGTGCTGGATGACAGCGCTGCTAAACCGGAAAACGCTATGGCAGCAGTTGTATCCGGTATCGAGGTATATCTGCCCCTGGCAGGCCTCATCGATGTAGAAAAGGAAACTGCCCGTCTGAACAAGGAGCTGGCTGCTATTGATAAGGAGCTTAGCCGCGTAGAGGGCAAGCTGGGCAATGCTGGCTTCCTGGCTAAAGCTCCCGAAGCAGTTATTGTGAAGGAAAAGGCTAAGGCAGAAGAGCTGAATGGCAAGAAAACTGCTATTAACGAGCGCTTGGCTTATTTGAAGACTTTGTAATTTTTAAGGATTCCCTCCCCGCTTAGGGGAGGCTTTCCTATATCTGGATGTGTTTATTTGGAGGCACATATGAATTACGTTGAAAGCTTGGACTATCTAGACAGCTTGGGCAAATTTGGCATCAAGCTGGGCATGGAGCGCATCGAAGGCCTCCTGAAGGAGCTGGATAATCCAGAGCAAAAGATTAAAACGGTGCATGTTACCGGCACTAACGGCAAGGGCTCCGTTACCAGCATGATTACCAATATTTTGCTGGCAGCTAATCTAAAGGTGGGTAAGTTCACCTCGCCCCATCTGGTGAAGTATAACGAGCGCATTACCTTGAATGGCAAGGATATTAGCGATGATGATTTTGCCATGGTGATTAGCGCTGTAAAGGTGGCTGCGGATAGCATTGTGAAGAAGGGCGTGTGCGAGCAGCCGACGCAGTTTGAAATACTGACGGCTGCGGCCTTTCTCTATTTCTATCTGAACAAGGTGGATTATGCAGTGATCGAGGTTGGCATGGGTGGCCTGTGGGACTCCACCAATGTGATTACGCCGGTGGTCAGCGTTATTACTAACGTAGCTCTAGACCATACGGACCGCTGTGGCGCCACAGTGGAGCGCATTGCCATGCAAAAGGCGGGCATTATCAAGGAAAAGGTGCCCGTAGTTACTGCGGCCGAAGGCAACGAGGCTCTGGGGCCCATTATAAGCTTTGCTATGTTCAAGGAAGCGCCTGTGTATCTTTATGGCAAGGCCTTCCGTGGCGAAGAGGTAACTAGCTCCATGGAAGGGCAAAAATTCACGCTTTATGCGGGCAATACCTATAGCTCTGAATATGAAATTAAGCTGCCTGGCGAGCATCAGATAAAAAATACCAGTGTGGCCATTGTGACTGCGAAGCTTGTTTCTAAGCAGGATGATCGCATTAACGAGCTGGCTTTGCATATAGGCGTGGCCAATACGCTGTGGCCCGGTCGCTTGGAGCGCATTCACAAGCATCCGGATATTATTCTTGATGGTGCTCATAATCCCAATGGTGCGGAGGCACTGCGCAAGGCGCTGGATAAGTATTATCCGGGGCAAAGGGTGCAGTTTGTTTTTGGCATGATGGGGGATAAGGATATGAGCGGCGTTATTAAGACGCTGATTCATGCGGATGATGTGGTGTATACTGTGCGTGCGGATAAGGGCTATCGTGCGGCAGAAGCAGCTGACCTTGCAAAGCTGGTGGGTCCCAATGCGGTTCCTGTTGCAGATTTGGCGGAGGCGTATAAGCTTGCGATTGATGGTGCAGGTGCTGAGGGAGTTGTCTGCGTGTGCGGCAGCTTGTATCTTGTGGGCGAATTTAAGAAGATGCTGCTTGAGCAAAGAAGTAAGATGAACTAAAGACAGAAATTCGTAAATATAATAATTTGCTCCGTCAGATGAGGTTTCTTAACGCCAATTTCGTTGGGAACAACGATGCAGCTGCGGTCAGAATTTGTTCGCAGAAAGCTTTTGGTTTTCGAGACTCTTGCTACTGTTGTTCCAACGACTCATTGGCTAAAACCTCAATGACTCCGCAAATGATTATATTTACTCAGTGTAGGTACGTGTTTGTTATGTACAGTTTGTAGAAAGTTGTGCCCCCTCCTAGAGGGGGCTGTCGCGTAAGCGACTGGGGGAGTTATAGAAGACAAAAGGAGAGTATCACCATGGGAATGACTCTGACGCAGAAAATTCTGGCCGCACATGCGGGCTTGCCGGAGGTCAAGGCAGGCCAGCTCATCAATGCCAAGCTCGATATCGTGCTGGGCAACGATATCACCACCCCGGTCGCCATCAACGAGTTTGAGAAGGCCGGTTTTGACGGCGTGTTCGACAAAGAGCACATTGCCATCGTGCTGGATCACTTCGTCCCCAATAAGGACATCAAAGCCGCGCAGCAGGCCAGGCAGAGCCGCATGTTTGCGGACAAATACGATATCCTGAATTTCTACGATGTGGGGGAAATGGGCATCGAGCACGCGCTGCTGCCCGAAAAAGGCCTTGTGGCCGCAGGCGACTGCGTCATTGGCGCGGACAGCCACACCTGCACCTACGGCGCCCTGGGCGCTTTCTCCACCGGCGTGGGCTCCACCGATATGGCCGCCGGTATGGCCACCGGCATGGCATGGTTCAAGGTGCCCTCTGCCATCAAGTTTGTGCTCAAGGGCAAGTTCAGCCCCTGCGTATCCGGCAAGGATCTGATCCTGCACATCATCGGCATGATCGGCGTGGACGGTGCGCTGTACAAATCCATGGAGTTCACCGGCCCGGGCGTTGCATCCCTGACCATGGAGGGCCGTCTGTGCGTGTGCAACATGGCCATTGA
>USBV01000169.1 GCA_900553055.1 uncultured Phascolarctobacterium sp. | reverse complement strand
GAGCGTGATAGATAGCTGCCGAAGCTATCTTCTGAGCCGACTGAGGATAGATAGCTGCAATTTCACAAAATTTTTATATATAACAACTATTATTATACTTTGTCTTTTGCTATAATAGACACAGCTTGTTTGACTTCAGCATGTAAATTGTGGTGCTAAATATGAAAGGACGTGACTCTATGGGTATTTTAGGTAATATTATTTGGTTCTTATTTGGTGGCATTTTTGCTGGTTTAGGTTGGTATTTGGTTGGTTTACTCTGGTGCGTAACAATTATTGGTATTCCCGTGGGTATGCAGTGCTTTAAATTTGGTACCTTAAGCTTTTTCCCCTTTGGTAAGGAAATTCAATATGGTGGTGGCGCAGGCAAGTTCTTGCTCAACATCCTGTGGCTCATCTTTGGCGGCTTCGAGCTGGCAGTAACCCATGTGGTGTTTGGCATTATCCTGTGCTGCACTATTATTGGCATTCCCTTTGGTATCCAGCATTTTAAATTGGCTAAGCTGGCCCTGCTTCCCTTTGGCGCAGAGGTAGTAAGCAAATAAGTTAAAAATAACATATACAAAAATACTATCAATCTTTTCAGCCTCTGCTAAAATGCGGAGGCTATTTTTATAAAGTGAAAACATAGTTAGACACTGCTAATCACGTGCGAAAATTTTTTGTAAAATTGCTTCTGTGTGCTTTATTTCTTGAATAGAGTATGCTATACTATGTAATAGGAGCAAGAAATTTTTTATTTGTATTTAGTCCGTGGGACACAAAAAGTTCCACGAGGGACAAAAATGTGCCGAGGATAATTATGGATAGCATTATTAATTTACAAAAGAAAATTGTGCCGGAGCTGACAGACCTTTTGGTGCAGCGGTACCAAATTCTGCGTCAGGTTAGCCACGAATCACCCATTGGCAGGCGTGCTCTTGCAGGCAAGCTGGGGCTTAGTGAGCGTGTGCTGAGAGCTCAGGTCGACTTTCTTAAAAAAAGTGGTCTTTTAGCTTTTTCTGCTAGCGGCATGAGTGTTACTGATGAAGGAGCGGATATCCTCAAGGAGCTGGCCGATTATGTACGCAAGCTGCAGGATATTTCCTTTTTGGAAAAGGCTCTTAGCGATACCTTGAAAATAGGTCGCGTTGTTATTTTGCCTGGCGATTCCGACCAAGAGGAGGTTGTGAAGCGCGAGATTGGGCGCACCGCTGCGCATATCCTGAGCAAGCTGTTGAGTGATGATAAGCGTCACATTGTAGCTGTCAGTGGTGGAACTACCATGGCGGCAATGGCGGCTAATTTGACTGGCTCTCAGCCGAATACGGTGGTCGTTCCTGCTCGCGGTGGCTTGGGTGATAATGTGGAGCTGCAGGCTAATACTATCGCCACGGTGCTAGCGCAAAAGATGGGTGCATCCTATCGTCAGCTTTATGTGCCTGATTGTGTAAGCGAGGATATTCTAAACAGCATCCTTAAGGAGGATGTTGGCGTGCGCTCCGTAGTCGATATCATTAAAAAAGCAGATATTTTGGTGCATGGTGTGGGCCGAGCTAGCGTGATGGCACGACACAGACGTTTAGCACCGGAGCTGATTGCTAAGCTTGAAGAAGCAGGTGCTGTGGGTGAAGCCTTTGGCCAATATTGCGCTTTGGATGGCAAGCAGGTTTATATGACCAACAATGCAGGTTTGATGCTGCAGGATTTGCAGCATATTGGCACTATTATTGGTATTGCTGGCGGCAAGTCTAAGGCAGCGGCGATTTTGTCTGTAATTCGTGCGTCCCGTCAGGATATTTTAGTGACGGATGAGGCAGCAGCCACCGAGATTTTGCGGATGGCTAAGGAGAATAGTTAACCAGCACGTCAGTGCAGTATATAAGAAAACTCTTGTAAAACTAAGGAGGAAATTATTATGACAAAAATTGGTATTAATGGTTTTGGCCGCATTGGCCGCGAGGTTTTCCGTGTAGCTTTCGTTAACCCTGAGGTTGAGATTGTTGGTATTAACGATTTGGGCGATTGCGCTGCTCTGGCTCATCTGCTGAAATATGACTCCGTGCATGGTACCTATGACCATGAAATTTCTTGCGAAGACAATTGCATCGTTGTTGATGGCAAAAAGATTCCCGTATTTGCTTCTCCTGACCCGGCTAAGATTCCTTGGGGCGAGGTTGGTGCTGATATCGTAGTTGAATCCACCGGTCGCTTCACCGAAGCCGCTAAAGCTAAGGCTCATCTGGAAGCTGGCGCTAAAAAGGTTATCATCTCCGCTCCTGCT
Source organism: uncultured Phascolarctobacterium sp. (assembly GCA_900553055.1). Classification (GTDB taxonomy): domain Bacteria; phylum Bacillota; class Negativicutes; order Acidaminococcales; family Acidaminococcaceae; genus Phascolarctobacterium_A. Next base: position 1,403 of record USBV01000169.1, on the reverse strand, counting down.
AAAGGCGAGGATATCACCATCGTTATGGGTGTTAACCAAGACAAATATGATCCTGAAAAGCATAACATCATCTCCAACGCTTCCTGCACCACCAACTGCTTGGCTCCCTTCACCAAGGTATTGCTGAACAAATTTGGTATTGAAGGCGGCTTGATGACCACTGTTCACTCCTATACCAATGACCAAAAGATTTTGGATTTGCCGCACAAGGATATGCGTCGCGCTCGTGCAGCTGCTTGCTCCATCATCCCCACCACCACCGGTGCTGCAAAGGCTGTAGCTTTGGTTCTGCCGGAATTGAAGGGCAAAATGAACGGCTTCGCAATGCGCGTTCCTACCCCGAACGTTTCCATCACTGATTTGACCGTATTGCTGAAGACCGATACTACCGCTGAAGAAATCAACGCTGCTTTGAAGGAAGCTGCTGAAGGCGAATTGAAGGGCATTATGGGCTATAACGAGCTGCCCTTGGTTTCCAAAGATTACAATGGCTGCCCGCTGAGCTCCATCGTTGACGGCCTGTCCACCATGATGGTTGGCCCGCGCATGGCTAAGGTTGTTTCCTGGTATGACAATGAATGGGGTTATTCCAACCGCGTAGTTGATTTGGCTAACTACATTGCTAAAAAAGGCCTGTAATAAAGGAGATAGTTATTCGTGGATAAGAAAACTGTACGCGATTTAGATGTAGCCGGCAAAAAGGTGCTGGTGCGTGTAGATTTCAATGTACCCTTTGATGACAAAGGTAAAATTTCCGATGACACTCGTATTCGTGCGTCCTTGGATACTATTCAATACCTTTTGGACAACAAGGCTGCCGTTATTTTGATGGCACATCTTGGTCGTCCTAAAGGACAAGTGAACCCCAAATACAGCTTGGCTCCCGTGGCCAAGCATTTGGGCAAGCTGCTGGGTAAAAAAATTCTCTTCGCTCCCGACTGCGTAGGTGCGGATGCAAAGGCTGCTGCTAAAAAGCTCAAACCAGGCCATATCCTGCTCTTAGAGAACCTGCGCTTCCATAAGGAAGAAGAAAAGAACGATATGGAATTTGCTGAGCAGCTAGCTTCTCTGGCAGATTTGTATGTAAACGATGGCTTCGGCGTATCCCATCGTGCGCATGCTTCTGTGGAGGGCGTAACCCATTTCCTGCCTGCTGCTGCCGGCTTCCTGCTGGAAAAGGAAATCGAATATGTGGGCCGCGCTGTAACCGAGCCGCTGCATCCCTTTGCTGCCATTATTGGTGGTGCTAAGGTTAGCGACAAAATCGGCGTAATCAGCAATTTGCTGGATAAGGTTGATACCCTGCTCATCGGTGGCGGTATGGCCAATACCTTCTTGGCTGCGCAGGGATACGCTATGGGCAAATCCCTTGTCGAAGAAGATAAAATTGATTTAGCTAAAGA
>USBV01000168.1 GCA_900553055.1 uncultured Phascolarctobacterium sp. | reverse complement strand
AATGCTGGTGGGTTTCTTGGCACTTCTTTGCCCACACAAAGAAGTGCAAGCAAAGAGAATAAATTAGTTAGAAAAACCACAATTTTTCCAACACCCTTCCTTAACTCATAAAAAAACTGTATAATAGGAATATATTGAAACGAAAAGGAGTGTGAATTCTGTGAAGAAAATCTTTGCTTTGCTGCTGTCGTTGCTTTTAGTTGTAAGCGTCATTGCTGGCTGTGGTTCGTCTAATAAGACTTCTAATGAGGGTAGCACCAAGGTCAGTGCGTCTGTAAGCAATGATAGCAAAAAGATTACTACGCAAAATACTACCAATGCCAATTCTGCAGCCAATGTAAAGGCTAATAGCGGTAAGCTGAAAATTAGTGAGCAGGCTGCCTATACTGATAAGGAGCATGTGGCTGCTTATATTAACGAATTTGCCAAGCTGCCCCATAACTATATCACGAAAAATCAAGCCAAAAAGCTGGGCTGGCAGACCAAGGGAACCCTTGATAAGGTTGCTCCCGGCAAGTCCATTGGTGGTGACCGCTATGGCAATTACGAGGGACTGCTGCCTAAGAAAAATGGGCGCACTTGGACGGAATGCGATATCGATTATGTGAAGGGCAATCGTAATGCCAAGCGCATTGTATTTTCCAATGATGGCCTGATTTATTATACCGGGGACCATTATAAAACCTTTACCAAGCTGTATTAAGGAGGCAGCATGATGAGAAAGATTATTTTAGATATTGAAAAAATGCGCAGCCTACCTATGCTGCATAAGTACTTGCACACAGCGCTAGCTTTGCCGGAATATTACGGCGCTAACTTGGATGCTTTATATGATTGCTTGACAGAAATTGCTGAACCCACGGAGTTGGTGGTGCCAAAAAAGGTGGCGGACGAGGCTTATTTGGGATGGTATGGACAGCAATTTTTGCAGATGCTGCTGGATGCAGCAGAGGCTAACGAAGCTTTGCAGGTTAAGCTGCAATAAGCGGAGATGATGGATGTTGACTAAGAAAATTATGCGGGGGCTGCTCTTGCCCCTGCTGGTATTAATGGCTTGGCAGCTGGTTACGGCTAAGGGCGTTTTTAGCGCTTATCTTTTGCCGTCGCCCGTGCAGGTGTGGGAGGCCTTGGGCGAGCTGTGGACTAGCGGACTCTTATTGCAGCACTTGTCCGTGAGCCTGCGGCGTGTCTTTTTGGGCTTTACAATCAGCTGCTGCTTGGCCGTACCCTTGGGCATTTTATGTGGACAAAGCAAGCGCTTTGATAATTATTGTTGGCTACTTTTGGAATTCTTGCGTCATGTGCCACCCCTGGCAGCGGTGCCCTTAATCATCCTGTGGGCAGGCATCGGCGAGGCCTCAAAGCTGACAATCATTGTGCTTGCATCCTTCTTCCCCCTGTTCTTGAATACCTATAGCGGCATTCATAACTGCGACAGGAAGCTTCTGGAAGTGGGGCAAAGTCTGGGATTTACGCTGCGCGAGCAAATTCTGCGCATTCGTATACCGGCGGCATTAACTGCGATTGTGGTAGGCATGCAGCTGGCCTTGGGTTACAGCTGGCGCGCCCTCATTGGTGCGGAGCTTATTGCGGCCTCGGCAGGTATCGGCTATTTGATTCTCGATGCGGAGGAAATGTCCCGCCCCGATGTGGTGATTGTGGGTATGCTAGCCATTGGCATTATTGGTACGGCGATAGATTATATCTTTTTGTTACTAATGCGACGTGTATTTCCCTGGCAGCAGGGCTGGCAAAGATAGGAGGCTATGCAGATGAAGGAATGGTGCTTAAGAGTGCAGGGCATCTGCAAGAGCTACGGTGCAAAGCAGGCCTTGCAGCGCACGGATGAAGTTTTCGCCGAGCATAGCTTTACCTGCATCGTGGGGCGGAGCGGCTGTGGCAAAACCACGCTGCTCAGACTATTATGCGGCTTGGAAAAAAGTGATGCCGGTGTGATTGAACTGCCTCAGGGCAAGCGCATTGCCCCTGTTTTCCAAGAGCCGCGGCTAATGCCTTGGCTCAATGTGGGTGAAAATATTACGCTAGCAGCGCAGCACGATAGAAGTCTAGATACGGGGCGTTTGCCGGAGCTGCTCAGGCTGTTGGAGCTAGAGGGTACGGAAAAGCTTTATCCCAATCAGCTTTCCGGCGGTATGGCGCAGCGCGTATCACTAGGACGCACGCTTTTTTATAATCCCGATATTATTCTAATGGACGAGCCCTTTAGCGCTTTAGACTACTTTACGCGCCAGGGCTTGCAGCAGACATTGCTCAGATTATATGCTGAAGAAAGAAAAACTATCATTTTTGTTACTCATGATGTGGAGGAAGCCTTGCTTTTAGGCGACAGAGTCCTTATAATGGATAGTGGTAGAGTGCGTGAGGCTGTGCCCGTGAAGCTGCCCAGACCGCGGCAGGCAGCGGATAGTGAGTTTCAATTGCTGCGGCAGAAAATATTGCAAGCACTGTAGAAAAACAGCTGCGGCTGCAGGTTAAGAAAGGAGTTCATCAATTATGAACAAAAAGCTTATTGCCTTAGGCTTAAGTGTGTTAACAGCATTGACCTTGCTTTCCGGTTGCGGAGGCGAGAAGAAGGAGTCAGCAAAGCCTGCCCTGAAGGAATTGAAGGTGACCTATGTGAAGTCGCCCCTGAATATTCCTAGTATAGTGGATAAGCATAATCAGACCTTGGTGAAGGAGTTTGGCAAGGACAAAATTACCGTGACCTTCCCGGAAATTAATTCCGGTGCTAAGCAAACAGAGGCCTTGGCTAGTGGTAGCCTAGATGTGTGCAGCGCTTTGGGCGGCACCAGTGCTATTTTGGCAGCCTCTAATGGTGTGGATGTGAAGGTTGTGGGCATTTATAGCCGCGCTCCCAAGGCTTTTAATATTATGGTGAAGGACCCTGCGATTAAATCCGCTGCCGATTTAAAGGGCAAGAAGGTTGCGGGCCCGAAGGGTACGATTTTGCACCAGATTTTGGTAGCTGCCTTGGATAAGGCTAATTTGAAGCCTAATGCAGTGAACTTTGTTTCCTTAGGCATCCCTGCTGGCGTTAATGCTTTGATGAGTGGCGAGGTTGATGCAGCCTTGGTTGCAGGCGCAGATGTACTGCGTGCGCAAAAGGCCGGCGCGCGTGTGCTGTGTAATGGCGAGGGCTTGGTTGATGCGACCATCGTTATTGGTGTCAGCGGCAAGCTTTTGAAGGAGCATCCTGATGTTGTGAAGAAGTATTTGGCGATTCATCAGCAAAATATCGATTTCATGGGCAAGGAGCAGGACAAGGCTTATGGCTTTACGGCTAAGGAAACTGGCCTGAAGCTGGATGAGGTGAAGATTATGGCTCCTTGGTACGATTTTACGACGAAGATTACTGCGAAGGATATCAAGGATTTGGAGGATACGCAGGAGTTCTTGTTGAAAATGGGTATGCAAAAGAAAAAGATCGATATCAAGAGCATTTTGGCAGAGGTTAAATAATGTTTTATGGGCCCGCGTTTGCGGGCCTTATTTGTAGGGTTTAGGTATGTAAATTATGGTTTGATAATTAATTAGACGTTATCGCTCAAAGGTATACGATTTAAGCTTCCGAGGTTTTAATAAAACATCTGAAATTACACAATTAGTAATCTTCGCTCACGTCGAATTTTTACGCTCATTTCGTGGGGTACAAT
>USBV01000167.1 GCA_900553055.1 uncultured Phascolarctobacterium sp. | reverse complement strand
TTGGCCCTCGTAAATCTTTTCGGCCGGAATTACGAACATGGTGCCGCGCTCCTGCGCATTGCCAATGCCGTAAGAGGTGGTTTCACCGCTTTCAAAAGCAACCAGGCTGCCACGGGTACGGCCGGGGATCTCGCCCTTATAGTCTTCATAGCCAGCGAACACGTGGTTCATAATGCCGTTACCCTTGGTATCGGTCAAGAATTGGTTACGGAAGCCGATGAGGCCGCGTGCAGGAATCTTAAATTCCATACGCAGATAACCAGCCATCTCGGTCATGTTTTGCAGCTCTGCCTTGCGCAGGCCCAAGCCCTCCATAACAGCGCCCATATAATCCTGCGGCACGTCAATGGTCAGTGCTTCCATGGGCTCCTGCAGAGTGCCGGTTTCATCGCGGTGCATAATAACCTTGGGCTTACCAACCTGCAGCTCAAAGCCTTCACGACGCATGGTTTCAATCAAAATGGACAGATGCAGCTCGCCGCGGCCGGATACCTTATAAGCATCGGGGCTATCGGTTTCTTCCACACGCAGTGCTACGTTGGTTTCTGCTTCCTTAAACAGGCGGTCACGGATATGACGGCTGGTTACATATTCGCCCTCCTTGCCGGCAAATGGGCTGTTATTTACATAGAACACCATGGACAGAGTGGGCTCATCAATCTTGATGCCCTTCAATGCTTCCGGGTTATCCTTATCAGCAATGGTTTCACCGATTTCTGCATCCTGCAGGCCCATCAGGGCTACGATATCGCCAGCCTTAGCCTCTTCTACTTCAACACGCTTCAGGCCTTGGTAAGCATACAGGCGACCAATTTTACCCGGGCGAATCTTGTCCTCGTTCATCAAAGCCACGGTTTCACCATTATGAATGGTACCACGCATAACGCGACCTACTACAATACGGCCGATAAAGTTATCATAGTCCAAAGTATTTACCAGCATTTGCAGAGGTGCTTCGGTATCAACATCGGGAGCGGGGATATTTTCCAAAATAACCTTGAACAGGGGCTCCAGATTATTATTGTCGTCCTCCATATTCAGCTTAGCAATTCCGTTGCGGGCAGATGCATATACTACGGGGAACTCCAGCTGGTCCTCATCAGCGTTCAGCTCGATGAACAGGTCCAGCACCTCGTCCACAACCTCCTCCACGCGTTGGTCAGGACGGTCAATCTTATTGATAACAACGATGGGCTTTAAGTGTGCCTCCAAAGCCTTGCGCAGCACGTATTTGGTTTGGGGCATGGGGCCTTCATAGGCATCAACCAAAAGCAGTACGCCGTCAACCATGTTCAGCACGCGCTCTACCTCGCCACCAAAATCAGCATGGCCCGGGGTATCCAAAATGTTAATCTTTACGCCATCGTGCATAACGGCTGTATTTTTGGACAGAATAGTAATACCACGCTCACGCTCCAGGTCGTTGGAGTCCATAACGCGCTCTTCCACATGCTCGTTCGCACGGAAAACGCCGCTTTGCTTCAGCATAGCATCCACCAAAGTGGTCTTGCCATGGTCAACGTGGGCAATAATGGCAATATTACGAATGTCGTTTCTAATCATGGTCCTATTCTCTCCTCACTTTATTTTACCAAATGAATATAAACAAGAAAAAGGATGCTTGTCAAGTGCATCCTTTCACGGTATTACTAAAATATTATATGCTTTTTATGGTTTACTGTCAATAAATTTTGTGTCATTATTTACAAAAAATACTGCCAGCAAAGCTAAATCCCAAAATATTTGCGCCAGCTAGCCTTGCTATTCACCTGGCAGTTACCGCAATTATTGCAGCGCAACGGTGCTTGCTCGCCAAAGTATTCCAAAAGCTCCCGTCTTAGGCAACCGCTAGTGTTGGCGTAGTGAATCATTTTGTCCAAAAGGCGCATTTCGTGCTCCTTCCACACCAAATCCGGCTGGTCGTGGCCAATGAGATAGGTATTCACAGCAACATCCTGCCTGTTGTAGAGCAAAAGGCACTCCGAGGGCAGGCCATCGCGTCCGGCGCGCCCCGCCTCCTGGTAATAGCTTTCCATATCCTTGGGCATATTATAATGCACCACAAAGCGCACATCCGCCTTGTCGATGCCCATGCCAAAGGCGTTCGTTGCAACAATAATGGGCACGCTGCCGCTAACGAACAGGTTTTGGTTATCGCGCCGCTCCTCCGGTGTAAGCCCCGCATGATAGCGCAAAGCGCTGTAGCCCTGGCGCGCCAGCAGCGTATTAACCTGCTCCACCCTTTGGCGCGTAGCACAATAAATGACGCCACACTGGTGCTTATGCTTGGCTAAAAACTCGAGCAGCGAGCGGTCCTTATCCTGCGTGCGCTCCACGGCAAAATGCAGATTGGGCCGATCAAAGCCAGAGACCACAATTTTTGCGCTCAGCATCTCTAAGCGGTGGCAAATATCGCGCCGCACCTCGGGCGTGGCCGTGGCCGTAAAGGCCGCGAGCAGCGGCCTGGGGCTTAGCTGCGCCATAAACTGCGGGATGTTGTAGTAGTCCTTGCGAAAGCTGTGCCCCCACTGCGAAACGCAGTGGGCCTCGTCCACTGCTACCATCGTGATATACGCAGACTGTGCAAAGCGCACGAACGTGGGGTTGAGGAGGCGCTCCGGCGCAACGTACAAAAATTTGCACTGCTTATTTAAGGCTGCGTGCAAAACCCTGCCGTACTCGCTGCTCGTCATGCTGCTATCGAGATAGGCAGCGGGAATGCCCCGCGCCGACAGCGCCTCCGCCTGGTCCTTCATCAGCGAAATGAGGGGTGACACAACCAGTGTCACACCCTTGAGCAGCAGCGAAGGCAGCTGAAAGCAAATGCTCTTGCCCGCGCCCGTGGGCAGCACGGCCAGCACCGGCTCTCCCTGCAAAATATGCGTAATTATTTCCTCCTGCCCCGGGCGAAAAGCAGCATAGCCATAGTAATGCTGCAGCGCGCGGTGCAAAAAGTCGCTATCTATTGTTCTCATAATTATCAACTATCACTTACGTTAAACGCAGGCTGACGTACTCATTAACTTACGAACTGAGCGTTACTAACTACTTAAGCCTCGCGGCACACGCCGCAGCGCTTGCAATTATCAAAGCACATCGGCGTGAATTTGCCTTGCTCACTGCGCTCTAATTCCAAACGCAAGTAGTCCATAGTCACGCCCATATCTAAATGCTGCCACGGCAGCGGAGCATCCAACGCCAGCTCGCGCTCCGCCAGTTCCTCCGCATCAAGGCCATGCTGCTTGAGCACGGCTTTCAAATTCTGACCGGACTCATGCGCTTCGATGAGCAGCTCGCCAAGGCGTCTGTCACCGCGCGCCAGCACCGATTGAATCACCGTTTCCCTTAAGGACTCCGTAATCAGCTTCACATGCTTCGTCTTTTTAAGGCCATCCGTGAGCATCTTAAAGCGCTTCTTTAAAGTGCGCACATTGCAAAGCGGTGCCCATTGGTACGGCGTCCAGGGCTTGGGCACAAAACCGTTCACGCTGATAATCAGCTCACCCTTGGAGCCCACTGCATCCATCTTTGCCCGCATACGCAGAATCATCTGCACCGTTTCCTCGATGTCCACGTCCTCCTCGCCCGGCAGGCCAATCATGTAGTACAGCTTAATATGGCGCATCCCCGCCTCTGCGGCGATGCTAATCGCGCGGCGCACATGCTCCTCGGTGATGCCCTTGTTTATCGC
>USBV01000166.1 GCA_900553055.1 uncultured Phascolarctobacterium sp. | reverse complement strand
CGGCAGTCCGTCCAGGACAACGCCGATGGCCTTGCCGTGGGACTCACCATAAATTGACATTTTAATATTTAAGCCAAAAATACCACTCATGCTTCTTCCTCCACTAGGCCGCCCACACTCTTGTAATCCTCCCAGAATGTAGGATAGGATTTGGCAACGCTTTCAGCGCCGCTAAGACTGATGGGCTCAGCACATTTTTGAGCCGCGATAGCAAGGCTCATAGCGATGCGATGGTCGTTCCACGCATCAACCTGTACGCCGCCCTTCGGGCTTGCCGATAATCGTTAAGCCCTCGGGCTCTTCCGTAATAGCAGCGCCCATTTTATTGAGCTCGCTGGTCATAGCCGCTAAGCGGTCGCATTCCTTGATACGCAAACGACCAGCGTTAATAATCTTCGTTGTGCCCTCGCTAACAGCTGCCAAAACTGTGAGCACGGGGATAATATCGGGGCAGTTGGCTGCGTCAATCAGTGTAGCCTTGGTGGCACCGCCGTTAACAGTCACACTGTTTTCGGTTTGGCTGATGGCTGCGCCCATGCGCTCCATGATATCTACCACAGCCTGGTCGCCCTGCAAGGAGTTAACGTTGACGCCTTGGCAGGTTATACCCTTGCCCAAGCTACCGCCTACAGTCCAAAATGCTGCTTGCGACCAATCGCCCTCTACTTGACTATCCTGCGCCTGATAACGCTGCTTGCCGGGGACTAAATAGCGACGATGCGCTCCGCCCTCGTTTTCCACCTTGATGCCAAATTTGGCCAAGCAGTTGATGGTCATATCCACATAAGCGCTGGATTCTAACGGCGAAGTAATTTCGATAACGGAATCACCGTTAAGTAAGGGCAATACGAAGAGTAAGCCACTGACGAACTGGCTGCTCACATCACCGGGCAGCTTATAAGTGCCGGGTGTTAAGCGACCGTTGACGGTCACAGGCAGATTGCCGTTATCATTAAAATATTGAATAAACTTTTCGTCAAAAATATCGTAATAGGCCTGTAAGGGACGGCTCACCAGCTTGCCATGGCCAGTAAAGGTCAGTGGGCAATTAAGATTAGCGCCCAAGGGCAAAAAGAAGCGCAGCGTGGAGCCGCTTTCGCCGCAGTCCACACTATCCGCTGCCGCCATCGGATGACCGGTGCCTGAGATTTGCAAAGCCTTGCGACCGGCAATCATGCTAGGGATTTCGTCCACAGCTACGTTGATGGCCTTAAGGCAATGCATGGTAGCCTCGATATCCTTGGACATGCTAATGTTATCAATAATGCTGGTACCAGCGGCTAAGCCTGCACAGATAATCTCCCTGTGCCCCATACTTTTGGAGGAGGGAGCAACCACCGTACCCTGTAATTTAGTTGGAAAAATTTTAACTGTTTTCATAAGCCTTACCCCAAATATTCCAGTACCTGCTGCCAGTTGAGCTTGAGCAAGTCGCCTTCGCCAATAGCACGCAGGATAATGATGGTAATGCTATTGCCATTCTTCTTTTTGTCGCGAGCCATGGTGTCTAAGAGCTCGCTCTTCGCTACGCCCGCGTCTATGGGCAAATTATACTTTTGCAGCACGCCCTTAATGCGCTCAGCAGAGCCAGTAGGCGTCAGGCCCAGCTCCTCCGTGCGCCTCGTGAGCTGGTACATGCCGATGGCCACGCCCTCGCCATGGGTGAAGCCGCTATAGCCAAAATGCTGCTCCACAGCGTGTCCCAGCGTGTGGCCAAAGTTTAGCAGCATGCGCAGGCCTGTGTCGAACTCGTCCTGCTCCACAATGCGCGCTTTAATAGCACAGCAAATTGCCACGATATCGTCGATGTTTGCCAAAAGCGCCGCATCATTAGCAAAGCCAGCAATTTTGTCGAATAAAGCAGCATCCTTGATGCAGCCATATTTGATTGCCTCGGCCAAGCCATCGTGTAAAAAGCGAGTGGACAATGTTGCTAACAAATCGGTGTCGATGAACACGGCCTTGGGCTGATAAAAGGCGCCGGCCAAATTTTTGCCTGCTGCCAAGTCCACGGCTACCTTGCCGCCGACGCTGCTATCGATTTGCGCCAAAAGGGAAGTGGGCACCTGCACAAAGGCTACACCGCGCATGTAGCTTGCTGCAGCAAAGCCACCCAAATCACCCACAACACCGCCGCCCAACGTCAGCACTACGTCGCTGCGAGTTAGTCCACCCTGGGCCAGCTGTTCTAAAACGCCGCTGAGCACAGTCATATTTTTGCTCTGCTCGCCTGCTTCGATAATCACCTTTACCACGCCAAGGCCGGCCGCTGCAAGGCTCGCCTCCAGCTTCGCCGCATACAGCGGTGCCACATTAGTATCACTGATGATGGCTGCTTTTTTAGCCTTGGGTAGCAGCTTAGCTACCTTCGCGCCAATTTGATGCAGCAAGCCAGCTTCAATTTCAATATCATAAGCATGAGCTCCTAAATCCACATGGATAACCTGCATTAATAAAGCTCCTTTCGCCGAGCAGCAGAGGTTCGCATGAGCTCCTTCATGGTCTCCCCATCGCCAGCGCGCAGTGCCCTGCGCCACAGCTCTAGCTGCTCCATATATTTATCAATTTCGTCCGCCACCTTGTCCTTATTGGCAAGGAACAGCGCGCACCACAGCTCCGGATTGATATCCGCCACGCGAGTACCATCCCTAAAGCTGCCGGCAACAAAATATTTCGTCTTTTCGCTGTAGGAAGCACTATCCATCAGCGCCACCGCCGTTACATGCGGCAAATTGCTAGTGAAGGCTATAGTGCGGTCGTGCTCTTCCGGCGTTACGCGCACTGTGCTTTTGCACCCCAAGGCCTTGGCAAAGGTCTCCAGCCAAACAATCGCAGCCTCGCTATTGCCCTTTTCAGGCACGATAATATAATTGGCATTGTGGAAAATCGCTGCATCCGCCATACCAAGGCCGCTGCTTTGGCGACCAGCCATGGGGTGACCGCTGATAAATTCCATACCCGGGGGCAGCACTGCCTGCACCTCAGCAATCATATTATTTTTAATGCCTGCCACATCGGTGATGAGCACATCTTTTTTGAAGTTTGCCACATTGCTCTTAATAAACTTGGCAATAGCCTCCGGATAAATAGCACAAATCACTACGTCTGCCTGAGCTAAACGCTCATCCGCAGCGGTCATGCCCAAATCTATAATCCCCAATTCCTTTGCCTGCACCAAGGTTGCTTCGCTGCGCTCCACGCCGATAATCTGCTTTGCCCCCAATACGCGCAGAGCCTTGGCGTAAGAGCCACCGATTAAGCCCAAGCCCACAATTGCAAAGCTTAATTCCTGCCAATTAGTGCTTCTAAAACCAGATTCCAAAAAAATCACTCCTAATTCTACATTTCTACCATACTACTAAATACAAGGCTAGCTCCAGTGAACTTTGCGGCCACTGGAGCTATATTTTTCTTTACAATATTATTATAATTCACGACCCACGATTTGAGCAATGCCCTTTAATTCGCCCATGAGCTTTTCAAAGCGAGCAGGCTTTAAGGATTGGGCGCCATCGCACAATGCGCATTCGGGATTGTTGTGCACCTCAATCAACAGACCATCAGCGCCAACTGCAACTGCTGCCTTGGCTAAGGGCTCTACCATCCACCACAGGCCTGCTGCGTGACTGGGGTCAACCACTACGGGCAGGTGGCTAAGCTTTTTCACTGCCGGAATCGCACTCAAATCCAGCGTATTGCGGGTGTAGTGCTCGAAGGTGCGGATGCCGCG